>CALDGV010000801.1 GCA_937941745.1 uncultured Prosthecobacter sp.
CGGCCACGGTGCTTGTGCTTGGCACTGTGATGACGCGGTTCTGATTGCTCGTCGCCGCCGCAAAGCTCAGGTTGTAGCCAAGCTGCAGGTCTGGAGGCCGGACTCCAAAGTAGAGGGGAACATTGACCACCGAAAAATCGATGGGCTGGCTTAAGATCAGGCTGCTTGAGGAAGCGTTCTGCACCACACGAGTGCCAGCCGGGATCAACGCAGCCGGCACAACGGCCCTGGCCACGGTGCCTGTCCCACTTCCCCCTGTGATGGAGACGGTAGGTTCCGAAGTGAAATTGGCACCCGAGGAGGTCACTGTGATAGCGCTGACCGTGAAGTTGGCGGCATTACCACTGCCCACAGGGTCAATGCCACTCGTTTGAATGACACCTCCCGTGAAGGTGATGGTGGGCGCCGAGGTGTAGCCGCGTCCAGGATTGGTGATGGTGAGACCTGAAACCGTGCCATTGCCTGCGAGATTGACGTTGGCAGTGGCACCGCTGCCACCACCGCCAGTGATGACGGCCGAAGGAGCCTGGACATAGGATGTGGTTCCCGATGTAATGCTGAAGCTGGCTGCCGTGACACCCAGCGTCGCATCTGCTGTCGCGCCGCTGCCGCCCCCTCCAGATATGGTGACTGTAGGAACTGCGGTGAACCCAGCACCGCCATTGGCCACGACCACTGAAGTCACTGCGTTTGCCCCGGTGACGGGCATTCCTTCTTCAATGCCGTTGGTCAGCGGCATGCTGGAAATCGTGGTGCTGCCAGCCGTTGTGTTACCCACGTAGCGATAAACGCTGATCGACCGTGCCGTCCCGCTCTGACTCACAGGGTTGGTCAAGGTGATGGTGCTGCCGCTGATGCCTGCAATGGCCGTGTTTGCTGGAATTCCAGCCCCCGTCACGATCATGCCCGTCCTGAGCGCGGCGACAGTGGCCGAAGGAGCAGCGCTGGTCAGGTTGCGTGACCCTGAAGTCAGATTGGCGGTCAGTGCGAGGTTCAGGTTCGTGTTGGTTGAATTGTCCCCCATGACGATGACCCCATTAGAAATAGTCTTGTTGGCGGCCCCGGTGTTGGAACTGACGAGAATGGCTCCTGCAAGCTGATCGCCGACCAGCGAGAACATGCGGCCACCTAGATCGAGAAGGGCGGAGGCCATGGTGTCAAAACGCAGTGTGTTGACTCCCAGGTCTCCCGGCAGCACCCCGTAGAATCCAGCACCTCCGTTTTCAGAGACATCCATGCCGGGAGTCCACTGGGTCACATCATTCTGGAATTCCTCCGGCGCGCGCGAATACGCCTCAACACCATGAGAAGCATTGCCGTTCACCAGGGCGAAGTCGAGAGCACGGCGTGACTGGGTACCATAAGTGGCCCATGTGATGATCCTATTCCTCGAAATAGATGAGGTGTTTCCGAACTGAAGATTGATGGCCGCGACTCCTCCAGCCGCATTGTTTTCGACGAAATTCACCGTCGCGCCCAAATTGCGATTGAGGATGCCATTCGTGCCACTCGTATTCCCGAAAGTGATCGTGAGGTTCTGCACAGCAGAGGTACGTGCTTCGATCTCCGTGCCACCAGCCCCGAAGGTGATGGTGCGTGCGCCATTGGCATCCGTACCATAACCTGCACTAAAGGCAGAAGCTGTTCTCCCCAGGGAGATCAAGCTACCACCGCGGAAGTTCCAGTTCCCCTGGTTGCCGAATCGTGCCTGATTCGCACCATTGTGGTCGATTTTGAAGGTTCCTCCCCCGAGTTCGAAAGAGTGGGTGTCACTGCCACTGTTCAGCGTTGTCTGCTGGAGCACAAACTCGCCACGTCCGATCTTCTGCACGCCTTGGTTACCATTCAGGCGCATGTTCAGTTCCACTTTACCGCCTCCCATGGCATAGAAGCGCACCGCTTTATCCAGGCTGAGGCTGCCGTTGCCGGTTCCGAAAGTGGTGGTGCCACTCTCATTAATGCCGCCGACCCAGGATGTACCACCGCCAAGCACACGCCAGCTGGTCATGTTGAAGAACTGACCCGGGCGGCTCATGAAGAGCATGGTGTTGTTACCGCCACCGATCGCAAAACCATGCTGGGTGGCACCGATGTTGTTGCCCAGATTGTTCGAATCGGAGACAGCGTTGGAATCACCGTTGGCAATCCGGCTCAGCGCCGTGTTGGTCCAGAAGCCTGTGCCATCATTGCCTGGAGCCGCAGGATCGTAACCGATGGTCAGCACCCCCTGATTCAGGAGAAGACGCCCAGCCGCAGCATGCTGGCGCTCCATAGTCACATTCAGAGTGTCGTTCCCCTCAACAATGAAGCGCAGGACCTCGTTCTCATTCGTGACGGTCGAACTTCCCGCCGCACCACGATTGATGGAAGATCCTGTCGGCAGGCTTGAAACAATGCCGGAAACTGGAGCCACAACGCCACCGGTGCCGCGGTCGCCAATCTGTCCGCGAACAATGATGTAACCGTTAGCCGAACCCGCCGTGCTAACAACGCGTGAATCGATGGCCTGAACGTCACTCACAATTGCCGATGGATCTGCAATCGTGCCATTCGGCAGAATACGTCCCGCGTAAATGTTGCCGTTGATGATGAGGCTGGAGTTGCCAGCGACATTGATCAGAGGGGTGAAAATGGTCTGGCCTGCGACATCCACGTTATCCACGACCACGTCGCCGTAGAATTCCGTGAGGTCATTGCCGGCATTCAGCACTGTTTGAGAACCCTGCAAGGTTCCAACAAGAATGTTCTTCGGCAGGGCGGCAGAACCGATGGTGATGCCACTGGTCGTGTTAAGGTTGCCCTGGCCTTCGATTTTCACGTAGTTCGCAGCACCACCAGCCCCCAGTCCAGACCGGCCGTTGCGAACCAGAAGTGTTCCTTCCGAAACAGTGGTGACTCCCGTGTAGGTGTTGAATCCATCCAGCACGACCTGAGCCAGGCCGGTCTTCGTGATCCCTGCGCTCCCCGTGATGTTGGAGCGGATCTGCAGGTTTCCAGTTTGAACCGTGCCATCGACGAAGCGGATAAACGCATTCTGGTTGTTCAAGATGCCTTCCACATTGCCGAAATCCAGGGTCCCACCCACAATCAGGCTGTCGAGGATGTTGGAAGTGATAGCGCTTGAGGAACTGCTGTTGCCTGTGCGGAAGAAAGCACTGCTGATCATGCCGGAGGAGATCCTCAGATTACCGTCGATCATCAGGGTATTGGTGAACGGATCGCTGTAGCTTGTAAGCGTGGTCCCGTTGTTCACCGTGGTTGAATTCCCAGCATGGTCGGCACGTGGGCCGAAACGCAGCGAATTGATCGTCATGCTCTGGCGAACAATCGAAGTGATGTCCGTGAGGTTGACGTTCTGTCCAGCACCGTTGGCACCATCCAGGATGCCGTCGGCCGGGCTGTAGTATTCCGAATCATCCAACGGCCTCAGGAATCCACCCTCAAGGGTCATGAAATGGCTTCCCGCCAGCAGTTGCAGCGTGCGGCTCTGGTTAAAGAGGTCTGAGACGTTGGCGTTGTTGTAGCCAATGTCACGGAGGTCATCCAAATACCCATGGGGGATGATGCCGCCGAAGACACCTGTGACGATCCTTCTGCTGGTGGCAGAAACACCCGAACCCACCTGTGTCAGACCGGACGCATCCGTGACCGCAACCCTGACACTGTCAGTGTCAGGAAGAGGCTCGGCACTACCGAAGGTGGAGGTGGCGTCCAGATTGCGAATACGTAGGATGCCTCCGGCTGAACGGTTCAGTTTTCCAATCGTCAGCGTCATGGCCTGATTAGCCCCATCGGTGGGCCAAAGGTCGATCATGTTGGTTCCAGAACCGATGTTCACCGCAGCACCTCCCGCAGTGGCAAGCGCCTCAGAATTGGCCGTTGTTCCACCGTGGATGCGAAGCCAGCCGTGATCCAGGTTGATCGAAGCTGCGTTATTGATGCGATCGTCATTGTTGCCACCGCTCACCAGTGAGCTGGCGTCCAGACGCGACGTGTTGTCCAAAGTGATCATGCCCCGACGCTGCAGATTGATGGCTGAAGTGCTGCTGATCGCCGCATTCACACCAGCCAGGGTAACACCATACTCCATCCAGCCTTCGGCATCACCGAAGGTGGAATAGTCAACGCCATTGACGCTCACCGTGTTGCTCTGCCAGGCAACGGCGGTCGAACCAAAACGCAGCACGTTCAGAGCACCGCTGAAGTCATTGTTATTGGTCAGGCGCAGTTCGCGGGCTCCCGTCTTGGTAAACCCACCTGATCCCCTG
>CALDGV010000802.1 GCA_937941745.1 uncultured Prosthecobacter sp.
CCCTCGGTCTGGTGCAAAGCCGGGCCTTTTCCAGCAAAGACGAAAGCCTGCGCGAACATGTGCGCCTCATCCGCGAGGCGGCGTCTCGCGGCGCTCAAATCGTGTGCCTGCAGGAGCTTTTTAACACGCCGTATTTCTGCATCACGCAGGACACGGAGCTGTTCAACCTCGCGGAGGCGGTTCCTGGCCCGACGACGGCGGCTTTGGCCCCGCTGGCAAAGGAACTGGGCGTGGTCATCATTGTGCCGCTGTTTGAGAAGCGTGGACCGGGGCTGTACCACAACACGGCGGCGGTCATCGACGCGGATGGCACGGTTTTGGGCAAGTACCGCAAAATGCACATCCCGCAGGACCCGGGGTTCGAGGAGAAGTTTTATTTCACGCCCGGAGACCTCGGCTATCGCGTGTGGGACACGAAATTTGGCCGGATCGGCGTGCTGATCTGCTGGGACCAGTGGTACCCGGAGGCCGCCCGGCTCACAGCGCTGATGGGCGCGGAGATTTTGTTCTATCCGACCGCCATCGGCTGGCTGCCGAGCGAAAAAGCCGCTCTCGGAGCGGCCCAGCACTGCGCCTGGGAGACCGTGCAGCGCGGCCACGCCGTGGCAAACGGCTGCTTCGTGGCCGCCGTGAACCGCGTGGGCACCGAGCAGCAGAGCGAGTTCTGGGGCCAGAGCTTCGTGGCAAATCCGTATGGAGAAGTCGTTGCAAAGGCCTCCGTGAGCGCTGAAGAGATTTTGATCGTGCCGTGTGATCTTTCAGCGGTGGAGGATTTCCGCCGAATCTGGCCTTTTTTCCGTGATCGCCGCATTGACACCTACGCTCCCCTGACCAAACGCTACCTTGATGAGTAAAGCCTCCTATCCCCAGAACTACCGACTTCCCGCCGAATTTGAGCCGCAGGAGGCGATCTGGCTTTCCTGGCTCTCCAACAAGGAAAGCTGCCCAAAGACCTTCCACAAGCTGCAGGACAAGTTTGGCGAGATCGCCAGCGTCATCTCCCGCTACGAGCGCGTGCGCATCAACGCCCCGATGCTCAGCCACATGAACATCCGCCTCAGCATCGCCGACAACGAGGGCGATCTCAGCCAGGTGGACATCTACGAGAACAACACCAACGACGTGTGGTGCCGTGACCACGGGCCGATTTTCATCAAGCACAACGAGACCGGCAAGGTGGCGATCACCGACTGGGAATTCAACGCCTGGGGCGGCAAGTTCCCGCCGTGGGATCTCGACAACGCCATTCCTGAGAAGGCGGCGGCGGCGCTCAAAATGGAGCGTTTCACCTCCAAGATGATCCTTGAAGGTGGAGCCATCGAAACGAACGGCAAAGGCACACTGCTGACCACCGAGGCCGTACTGCTCAATCCGAACCGCCATGGCGGCAAACCCGGCAACAAGGCTGAGGTCGAGAAAGAACTGAAGGCCATGCTGGGCGTGAAAGACATCGTCTGGTTCAAGAAAGGCATTGAGGGAGACGACACTGATGGACACATCGACGACGTGGTGCGCTTCATCCGTGAAGATGCTGTGATCTGCATGGTCGAGCCGCGTGACTCCGATCCGAACCACAAGGTGTTGAAGGAAATCCGCGAGCGCCTCGACGACGTGAAAGCTCCTGACGGCGGCAAACTCGAAATCATCGAGATCGAAATGCCCCAGGCCATCGAAATGAAGGACTGGCGCCTCAGCCGCCTGCCCGCCAGCTACGCGAACTTCCTGATCGTGAACAACGCCGTGCTCGTGCCTCTCTTTGGTAACAAGAAGAAGGACGCCGCCGCCGAGGACAAGATCGCCGAATGCTTCCCTGGCCGCGAAATCATCTCCATGATGGCGAAGGATCTCGTGACCGAAGGTGGGGCTCTGCACTGCATCGCTATGCATCAGCCGAAGTGAGGTTGTGGGCTTGACTATTCAGCGCCCTTGAAGAGTGGCGCTGAATTTCCATAGCCAGTGTATCGAAACGTAAATAAAGCGGTCACGGGCCGCGAAGAGTTTCTTGGCGTTGGAATGGTGCCTGATAACCTCATTCTTTTATGACGGTTATGCCAAATCACGCTCTATCCACGCCATTCCAACTGCTCTCCGCCTTCGTTGTGGCAGTTTTGATCCCCGCCTGTGCCCTGCCGGACTCCGCCATGCAGAATTATGCGGGTGCCAGCCGCCTGAACCAATGGAACGGCGTGCTGGATGCCCTGGGTGGCAGCAGCGTTCGGCGTGCCGAGAGTTCTGGCAACAGGCCGCTCTACAACGGCGCGGCATCCATGAACGTGCCGACGAGTTCATCCTCCATCAATGACATCGCACGCTTGTTTGCGGGCATGGATGGAGGCGGCTTATCCAACGTACGCGGCTCCTCCGCCTGGGTCGGCCACCAGCAGCGCATGAACCGCCTTTGGGCCACTCACCTATCTCTGCATCGAGAGCCGCTCATGTCGTGGGCAGGCGCTGAAATCGGCGATGTCCAAGGTGCCAACGCGCTGTTTTATCCTTTCAGCGGTCCAGATTTCCTCTTTGCCAGCGCCATTTGCCCAGGAGCCGAAACCTATGTGCTTTGCGGCCTGGAACCGGCGGAGCCACTGCCGCGGCTAGGCGATCTTTCGCAAGGGGAGATCGAAAGCGGTCTCAATGGCCTGCACAACTCGGTCTCCACCATCATGACCAGCAGCTATTTCATCACCACAGACATGAAGAGCGATCTCGTGGCGACGCGGTTTCGTGGTGTGCTGCCCGTGATCCTGGCTTTCATGGCTCGCACCGGCCACACAGTGGACTCGGTCGATACAGTCCGGCTAGATAGCGCTGGAAACGTCACCCTGGCAGGTTCCTCGGGCAACACAGGTCTCATGATCCGCTGCCACAGCGGCTTGGGCAGGCCGAAACGCGTGTTTTACTTCCGCCAGGACTTGTCGAACGGCGGCGGTAGCGGCCCGCTGTTGAGCTATGTCTCACGCATGGGCCGGGGGCCCGCCTTCACAAAGAGCGCGTCCTACCTCATGCATGACGGCGGCTTCTCGAGCATCCGTGACTTCATGCTGCGCCACAGCAGCGTCATCGTGCAGGACCCTTCCGGCGTGCCTTACCGCGAGTTTGCGCGTCAGGGCTGGGATCTGTGGCTGTATGGCAACCATCGAGGCACACTGAGCCTCTTTCCCAACGGCCAGCAGCCGGATCTAACAGCAGCCTATTCCTCTGGCAGGCATCCGGTAAAGCCGCTCGGCTTTGGCATCGGCTACCTCATGAATCCACAAACCACCTGCCTCATGGTGGGTCGGCCTCGCCGAGGATGATGAAAGCCGGACTTTTGGTTGACGCCTGAAAGTCCTCGGCTAGTATCGCGGC
>CALDGV010000803.1 GCA_937941745.1 uncultured Prosthecobacter sp.
TCTGATGAGCGTGGGAAGCCGCCGCTAAATACCATCGTCGCAGCCTCGGGGACCACCACCACCTGCTCGCCCATCTCCCGCCGAAACAAATCCCCCGCCGTGGTCTTTCCTGCGCCGGGGCCCCCGGTCAAAACGATGCGGCAGGGAGTGTTGTCAGAGGATCGAGGGCGATATTTCATCACTGGATACTCGCAACACGCCACCCCGCCCGTCAAGCCATGCGCCAAATTTGTGCAAACTCGGCATGGCCTCGCGGGAAGGAATCGTTATCCTTGCCTCATGTTGCGCACCTTCCCGCTCTTCTTCCTGCTCACCGCCTGCGCTGCCATTCCTGGCACACAGGCTGAACGCGAACGCTACTTCCTCAAAGAGGTGAAACCTGTCCTGCAGCAGCACTGTGTCGCCTGCCATGTCGGCACCCTGCCGCCGCCCGCGCTCAATCTCACCAGCAAAGCCACCGCTTTCACCCGCAGCGCCAGGGGACGCGACTACATCCTGCCCGGCGATCCCGATTGCAGCCTGCTCATCAGCGCCGTGCAACGCGGTGGTACTCACCCCAAAATGATGCCCCGAACCGAAGTCAGTCTCACCGAGGATCAGATCGGCATGCTGCGGGAATGGATCGAAGACGGGGCGTATTGGCCCGAGGGTGAAAAGGGAACTCTCAGGCCGCAAAAGGGCGTCGAGAATCCCTGATCGGCTCAAGGCAAGTTAGAACAGCATCGGCTGCTCGTCTGAGCTGCTTTCAGCCTTGGAGCGGCGTTTCTTGGGCGTTTCAACAGCCTCTTCTGGGGCGGGGTTATCTGGCTCCAAAGCCTCAACCCTGTCTGAAGCTGGTAACTCCTGAGGTGTTTCGCTGATTTCTTCGATCGCCGCTGGCTCTGGATCAGTCGATTCACTTGCTGGAAGTGAAGTAGAGTAATTTTGAACGTCATTTACGTCATTTGTTGTTTCCGGCTTTGTTTCGGCTTTCTGCTCTCGATTCTCTTTTTGTGTAACGCTTGAATCGTTTTTTATAAGTTTGCTCTTCCGGTGTTTCTCTACGCGTTTGGCGGTCAAACCTCTCACCTTGGAATCCTCACCATTGTGCTTGCCAAAATTCGGAAAAAAGAGGCGTTCACCGTCCATGCCGAGCCAGCCGGAGTGGATCATGGCCTCGGTGAATCCTTTCTTGGATACCAGCTTATCGAGAAACTCTTTTGTAACGCTTAAATCGTTTGGATTAACACGGTTCAATTCGGCCCATGCCCACAGGCGGATCAGCTTTCCCACCACGGCATCCTCATCCATTCGGAGGCGGCTGGCGATGGCACAGATTTCCGGTTTGTCCGGGGTTGAGACTTCGACTTTGATCCAGGGGCGGCGCATAGCCGCATTTCTTGCGCACACTTGAAGAAACGTCAATGCATCACTTTGAGCGTTACAAGTTGGGTTGTGCATAGGATGTGTTAGCTCCCTCGGCCTGGATGAGGGCCAGGAACCCATGACAAGCTTAGCACTCAGGTTCCATGTCTTCTGCTGCCGGAAAAACCATGAACCGCAGGGCACCTGAACTCAAGGTGGCTTGATTGTGGAACGGGCAGTAACTCACAGTACGCATGCAGTCCGATGGTAAAATGATGGCAGGTAACTTTACTTCGTTAAAGACAGGCAGGCATGAGATTGCGGT
>CALDGV010000804.1 GCA_937941745.1 uncultured Prosthecobacter sp.
GTCGCGCCCGGCGCGGCCCGTCTCCTGGTAGTAACCCTCGATGTTCTTCGGCAGATCGGCATGAATCACGAACCGCACGTCCGGTTTGTTGATGCCCATGCCGAAGGCGATCGTCGCGCAAACCACCCGTGCCTCATCGCGGATGAAGGCTTCCTGGTTCGCCGCCCGCTCCTCCGGCTGCAACCCCGCGTGATACGCCACCGCCTTCACCCCTTCCGTAGACAGTGCCGCAGCGAGGGATTCCGCGCTCTTGCGCGACTGCACATACACGATGCCCGCGTCATTTGGCCGCTCGCGGATGAACTCATACACCTGCCGTGTCGATTTGCTCTTCGGCACGATGCTGTAGCTCAAGTTTGGTCGGTTGAAGCTCGCCAGAAACACCTCCGGCTCCGGCAGCTCAAGCTGGCGGATGATGTCGCCGCGCACCTGCTCCGTGGCGGTGGCCGTGAGCGCCAGAAACGGCACGCCGGGCAGTTTGGCGCGCAATTGCGCGAGCTGGCGATATTCCGGCCGGAAATCATGTCCCCACTCGCTGATGCAGTGTACTTCATCGACCGCGATGGCCGTCACATTCCAGCGTTGCAGGTCTTCGACAAAGCCCTGCATCATCACACGCTCCGGCGCGGCGTACAGCAGCTTGTAATGGCCGTTTTCCAGCCCCGAGCGCCGCCGCTGCGCCTCGCTGCCCTGAATAGATGAGTTCAAAAACGTCGCCGCCACGCCGCTGGCCGTCAGCGCATCGACTTGATCTTTCATCAGCGCGATCAGCGGCGAAACCACCAGCGTCACGCCCTCCCGCGCCAGCGCAGGCAGTTGAAAGCACAGTGACTTCCCCGCGCCCGTCGGCAAAATCGCCACGACATCCCTCCCCGCCAGCGAGGCCACCATGATCTCCCGCTGGAGCGGACGGAAGGCGTCGTAACCGAAGGATTGCTTGAGCAGCGGCAGCAGCGAGTCTGACGTAGCGGACATGGGTCAGGATTTGGCAGAGTGTGGCAGGCCGTTGGGTGGACGCGGGGTCACGGGTGACGTCAAGGCATCAAAGCAGTCCGCTGCCGTGCCTGGAAAGGCGGCGGTGAGTTCGCGACGCACCTCCGGGATTCCCTCGAAGGCGGCCATCCAGATGCTGAAGAAGCCACACCCTGCCGCTTCTCTTGCAATGGCACGGGCAGTGGTCCGCCCAGCCTGAAAATCCACCAAGGCTTCTCGCGCCTGCTCCCAAGCTTGCACGCGTTGACTGACACGTTCGAGAGCGGAGAACATCACTTGGTCATTCCAGTCGCTGTGCGTCAGGCGGTTCAGCGCGGTGAGTTCTCTCGTGGCATCAGCCAGATCTTCTGACGGCCCGGCGACGACCTCCACCGTGCCGAGCGGATCATAGCGAAAAGCAACAAAGGTATTATCCCGGTCCGGCAGCAGCAGGTTTGCGAGGATCACATCCTTATCGCCTTTGGCGGAGTTGCAGTTCACACAGCCAAGAAGGAAGTTTTCCCAGACCAACTCCAAATGTGCATAATGCGGCAGCGCCTTGGGCTGGATGTGCTCCACTGCCAGCAGCGTGGCGATGCGTCTCTCACAATAGCTGCAATAGAGCCCCAGCCGGTTCACGAGATCCTGCTTCGCGTCTTCGTAACGCGCATAGACCTGGGGAACGGAGCCGCGTTCGATGGGGCGCATGGTTCAAGGCTGGGTGATGATGCCTTTGCGCTCCAGAAGTGCGGTGTAGGCAGGATTGTCCGTGAAGCGTGCCAGGAGGCGGACGACTTCGCGCTGGATTTCCGCCTGTCTCTCCGGCGTGGCGGCTTTCGCTTCCTCCACGAGGCCCAGGTAGTCGCGTGCGGTGTCCAGCATCTCCTGGTGCCGCTGACTGCGCTCCGGGCTGCTCACATCCATGATGAGGTCCACGATTTCTTCCAGGCTGCGGCCCGTCGGCTCGATCACCAGCTCTCCATCCAGTTTGATGAGTTCGCCCGGTCGCACGGACTGGATCAGGAAAGGCGAATGCGTGGTGCAGATGAACTGAAGCTTTGGAAATGTTCGCCGCAGATCATCCACCAGTCGCCGCTGCCATTGCGGGTGCAGGTGCAGGTCGAGCTCGTCGATTAAAACGACTCCGTGCGTCTGCTGGAGCACTTCCGCTCCCATCCATGGGTTCAGCGTGATCGCACGCCGGGCCAGATCGCCCACCAGCGTGACCATCGTGCGCTGCCCGTCACTCAAATCATCCAACAGCACCGTTTTGCCGTCCTCGAATACAATCGCCGCCTGCGTGAGATCGTAGTCCATGACCACGTCCTTGCTATGTGGCAGGCAGCCGAGAATGGCGCTCTTCATCACACCGTAGGCGATGCCTGCTCCGTTGCCTTTGAGGGCCTTAATGTCTTGTTTGAAAATCCAACGATTCAGCTCCCGCTTGCTCGAGCTACTGTGGAAGCAATCCCTATAGCCTTCGAAGCGGCTGAGATGCAGTTTCTCGTCAGGATTTGGCTCCACGGGTTCACTGGGCTCGCTCCAGAGACGATCAGCGGCGTAGCAAGCGATGAGTGGGAGTTCGACACGTTCGCCGTTTTGCACCCTGGCGCGCACCCCCGCGAGCATCTCCATGGGCATCTCACAGGAGTCTAAAAACACTGAGATTGTTTGAGGCTGGCTTTTTGATCTTTCGCCACCTACCCAGGCATGCCTATTCCATTCGAGAGGCTGAGCGGACTCAAAAAGTGTGCCTGTAGCAGTAACCTCGACCGGGTTCTGAGGCTCGAAAGTGAGCGACTCACCCATACTGATCGCCGTCCGCCGTGCGTCCTCTGCGGCAATATCTCTTTTGGTCTTTACGCGTTCGAAGTCTAAAATCCCGACGGCCACCTCCGCTCCTTTCAGCACCGAAGTCTTCCCAGTGCCGTTCTCACCGATGATGAGATTGAACTGCGGCTGAAACTCGAAACTCCGCTCCGCGAAGCCGCGGAAGTTTTTCAGGGTCAGTTTGTCCAGTCTCATGTGCGGTCGATTGTGGACGGTTCTTCGACGGCTGCAATCTTCAACTCAACCAAGCATCGCTGCACCGAGCACAATCTCGGCATGAAATCTGCCGGTTTTGATGCGTAGTCTTTGTCTCCAAACTTTAAAAATGCCCCTGAATCCCCGCCATCTTGCCCTGGTCGGCTTTGTCGTCGCCGCGTCGTCCCTTTCCGCTGCTCCTGAGTGGAAGCAGGTGGAGTCCTTTCTCGCCGCGAAGTGCTACGAGTGTCACAACGTGGACAAAATGAAGGGCGATG
>CALDGV010000805.1 GCA_937941745.1 uncultured Prosthecobacter sp.
GGGTGGTAACGGCGTGCAAGTCTGAAACTCCAGTCATCAAGAATGCTTCCTTTGGAACAGCTTGATGCCTGTCATGAAATCTGTCCAAAACTCCTCCGCGTGGCACCTCAGGGCTGCACTTTGGGAGGCTGCGGTGGCACTTCGGGATCGAAATCGAGGATGTCCTGGTGGGTGCGCAGCGCCTCACGTGCCTTGCTGAAATAGGAGGAAAGATCCTCGGTGTTGGCCTGCTGTTTGGATTGGATCAGGTCATCCAGCTTTTTCAGCAAAGCATCCGTGTCGAGGTTGACGGCCTGCATGGAGCGCTGGGCAGCGCTGTAAACGCTGGTGAACTTGGCCTGCGCTTCGTCGAAGGCGCGGCGGGCTCCCTCCTCTCGCAGGTGCTCTTTTTCGGCTTCACGGAAATTTTTGCTGAAAATGCGTTTGAAGAAGCCAAAGCGCGACACCGGCTTGTCATTGGGCCGCTTGGCCGCATCCTCAAAGTAGTCCTGAAGTGCGGTGAATTCCTGGAGCGGCTTCTGATACTGCTTTTGCAGGAAGCTGACGCCGCTGGCGATGACGACCATCTTTTCCAGCTCAATCTTGGAAAGGAGCTGCCCGGACTTCATTTTGCCCTCCAAAGCTGCGATGTAGTCCAGGGTTTGCTTGTTGCCGGTAAAGATGTTTTCAAACTCCTTGTAGGCCCGGGCCATCTGCTGCCGTTGCTCCGTCCGCAGTTCACTCAGTTTCTGGTCGTGCTCAGCGTTGATGGACTGGATCGCCTTCTGGTGCTGCTCGTTCTGGGCGGCCAAGGCTCGCTGCATTTCCTCGTCTTTGGCCTGGATCGCCAGTTCATGGGAGGCCTTGAGCTGGTCAATTTCATGCCGGAGCCGGCCCGCATCGGAATGAAAATGCCAGATGCCGTAGCCAAGGGCCAGGAACACCAAAACGAGGGGGATTTGACGCGGATTCATGACGTGATGGTCTCCACCATCCGCTTGGAGCACGGAATCGCAACATTTAGCCGTCTTTGGGCTGGAATCTGCCAATCACGAGGGGACGACGAGTGGCTGCAGTCAGGCCTTTTTCCCGTTATGGGCAGCAAATCGGCAGGATGTGAAAATTGGTGTTGTCGAAAAAGGAGTGATTCGGTAGAAGGACCCTCTAATTCCCATTTAAACACACATCATGGTCTGGAAAGTCCTCTCAATTCTCGCTGCCGGCTGCCTCGGTGCCTCCTGCTACTTCGCATGGTCGAATCAGAAAGATCTCGCGGCTGAGCGTGATCGTGAGAGCTTCGCCAAGGCCAATCTGAAGCAGGCTGAGGAATCCAAAAAGCAGGCTGACGAAGCCCTGGTGGCGAAGAAAACAGCCCTCGAAACGGTTCAGAAGGAGCTCGCTGCGGCCAAAGATGAGACCATCAAGCTTACCTCCCTGGTTCAGGAAAAGGAAGTCTCCCATGGAGTGATCAAGGGCAATCTTGAGCAGACGACTCAGCAGGTTACCGCCGTAGAAAAGCAGATCGAAGATGCTGGCGACATTGAAAAGCTGATTGCTCAGATCGAAAAGCTGAAAAAAGACCAGGCTGACGCCGAAGCCGCTGCCGCCAACCAGACCCAGCGTCTTGCTGCCGCCCAGGAAGCCTACAAAAACTTGGTGGATTCCACCGCGAAACTTCGTGAGACCGAAGCCCAGGGACGTCGCGGCATCATTGCTCCTGACTTTACTGCACGGGTGGCCCAGTATTTCCCTGAATGGGATGTTGCCGTTCTCAGCAAGGGCAACTCCGGCGGGGTCATTGCCAATGCGGATCTTGAGGTTAAGCGTGGCAAAAACGTCATCGCCAAGCTTAAGGTGAAGAATGTGGAGCAATATGGAGCCGTTGCGGAAGTGATCCCCGGCAGCATTGCCGAAGGCCAGGCGATCCTCACCGGTGACACCGTCGTCGCGGCAGCAACTCAGGCTTCTGCAGAGAAAGCCGCAGCTCCTGCGCCAGCTGCCGAAGCCGCAGCTCCTGCCACTTCCCCGGCTGCTCCTGCTGCTGCTCCAATGTCTTCGGATCCCTTTGGTGCCGCACCTGCCCCGGCCGCAGCTCCTGCCGCTGCCCCGATGGCTTCCGATCCTTTTGGTGCCGCACCTGCTCCGGCCGCAGCTCCTGCCGCTGCCCCGATGGCGTCGGATCCTTTTGGTGCTGCCCCAGCTCCGGCCGGCACTGCTGATAAGCCAAGCACGGCCGATCCTTTTGGTGCTGCGCCTGCAAAGCCTTGATGAGTTGCTGGAACGGTTTCTGTTTTCAACTTTCTCTTCCTACCCCCACTTTTTCCTGACCCATGACCAAAGTTCTTTTCATCCTCAGTGCAGTCATCATTCTGGTCTCGACCTTTTTCGCCTATCAGAATGGGCGTGAGTTTACCCGCGTCCGCACCTCAGTCACGGCGTTGAATCTCGACGTCAACAAGGCGCTGAACGAGGTCACCAAGGCCGTGGCCGAGGTCAACAACGTCATTGGCAGCATCGCAACCGTCCAGGGAGACCTCGACATTGAGAGCGAAAAGGTCAAAAGCCAGAAGCTCAAACTGGCTCAGATTGAGAATGATGTGAAGCGTGACGAAGATCAGCTGTCAGCCGCCAACAAGAAGCTGGCCGATCTTCGTGTTCGTCTGGACAAGCTGCCAAAGGGAATGAAGCCAGAAACGATGGTCGAGCAGATCAACGGCATGAAGAAATCCACAGCTGAACTTCAGGCCCAGGCTGAACTCAAAAAGAAAGAAGTGACTGCCGAAGAAGAGAAGATGGCCCAGGCCCGCAAAGATTATGAAGAGGTGGTTCGCAAGATTGAAGACCGCAAAAAATCCTTCGATCGGAACAGCCTTGTTGCTCGTGTCGTGGCAGTGAACAATGCCTGGGGCTTCGTGGTGATCGATGCAGGTCAAAGCAGTGGCATCAATGAGGCTACTAAGCTCTTGGTCACCCGCGGAAGTCAGACGGTTGGCAAACTCAGCATTGTCTCGGTCCAGGGCAACCGCACGGTGGCAAATATCGTTCCTGATGCCGTGGCGAGTGGTCTGAGCATCGCCCCAGGCGATCGTGTGATCCTTGAAAATCTCTATCAGTGATTGGTTCGGGACAGCGACGAAACGTTCTTTTCTGCATTCCATGAGTGTTTCTAGACTGGTGCTCTTTTCATTGGCGTTGTCCTCCGTGTTTTCTGCCCTCACCAGCTGCTCATCAGGTGAGCCCAAGCGTCGTGAGAGAGTTCCCCCACCCGTGGCCGACAGTACCATGCCATGGAATCGTCCTACCAAGTGGGAAGGCTCAGGCCGTTATGGCCAGATGATGCAGGGCAGTCGCTGAGCTTAAAATTATAAAAAAGGCGGTCCTTGAATGAGGACCGCCTTTTTTGTGTCGATTGCAGATGGCGTTACTTGGCAGCCTTGGAGGAAACCTTGCTGAGGATGCCAGCGAATTCCGCTGGGCTGACGCCTCCAATCTGATTGCCCAGGCTTTTGCCGTCTTTGCTCAGAAACTGGATGTGTGGGATTCCCTGCACCTTGAACTGTTCGGCCACCTTGGCGTTGGCCTCTTCATCGACATCCAGATAGGCCCAGATAAACTGGTCGTGCATGGGTTTGACCTCTGCGCTGGGATAAACATTCTTCTTCATGCTCTGGCACGGCGGACACCAGACGGCTGAGAAAACCAGGACGACCGGCTTGCCTTCCTTCGCAGCGCTTTTCAGAGCTGCTTCGTAGTTGGTGCCGAATTTAGGACTACCTGCGGGGAAATCGCTGCCGAATGCAGGCATCAAGATGGCGGCGGCGATGAGGGTGAGGATCTTTTTCATGGAGGTGTGGCTTGCTGGAGGGCAGCAATAAGACGCCGATGATGCCCAATTATTCCAGCAGGTTTTTGAGGGAGGCTGCTGCTGAATGCACCCAAGCCGGGGCCATGCTCGGGGCAGGTGCAGCCTTGAAAGTCTGTTACACTCTAGACAGGGGAGGGTGA
>CALDGV010000806.1 GCA_937941745.1 uncultured Prosthecobacter sp.
CCACTACCAGAACAACCCGGACTACAGCGACTTCCCCACCATTAACGGTATTGGGGATTTCGTCATGCTCAGCCGCTGGCCGGCGCTCTCCATGGATCCGCTGTTTCCGCCGCGGGATGCCGCCGTCACCGAACGGCGGGCCTGGGGTGTTCGCTGCGTGGTGGCGGCGGCGGGCCGGCGCTGCGTGATCTACAACCTGCATCTGCCCACACCCCGCGATGCCCTGGAGTCCTACATGCGCGGAGCCTTCCTGTGGGGCATCCTCGGTCACCTGCCTGTGGGCGACTGGGAGGCCAAGCGCCTGCATTACGAGGCCTTCTGGCAGCCTTACCTGACCTTTGCGGAGAACTTCCGCAGGCAGCTGGCCCAGGAAATCGGTCCCGTGCTCGTGCTGGGTGACTTCAACACCCCGCCCTTCGGCCCGATTCACCAGGGGCTCACGGACGGGCTCATCGACTGCCACCGCGCCGCCGGCTCGGGCTTCGGCTACACCTTCCCGGGAGACACCCGCAATCCGCTCGCCTTCTTCCAGCCGTGGCTCCGCCTGGACCGCGTCCATGCCTCCGATCATTGGAAGCCGCTGAGCTGCCGTCCGGTCGAGGCTCCTGCACAGCACCTGCCGCTGATGGTGGAGCTGGACCTTCCTCCACCCACGCTCGTCCCGCCCAATGTCCTCCCCGATGACCCCTGATGTCCCGGCAAACGCCGCCCCCTTGCCGCGGATCCTCTGGGTCAATGTGCGCCTTCTCCATCCCTTGAACGGAGGGGACCGCCTGAGGACCTACCACATGCTGCGGGAGATGCGCCGCGGCGCCCGCATCACCTACCTCTGCCCGCGCACACCGCAGGATGACGACTCAGCCCTGGCCCGGGCTTCGGAATACTGCGATGAGCTGATCACCTTCGATCTCGATCCGCCGCGCTCCGGCACGCCGCGCTTTTTTGCTGCAGTGCTGTGGAACTGCCTCTTCGGCTCCCGGCCGTTTGCTTCTCAAAAGTATGCCTCAGCGGAGGCGCTGCGCCTGATTCAGGCGGAGCTGGCCGCTGGAAAGCATGATCTCGTGGTGGCGGACTACCTGATGTCCTGGGTGCACTTTGCCGGGCTGAAAAGGCCTCCCGCAGTGCCCACGGTGGTGTTCCAGCACAACGTCGAGTCGCTGATCTGGAAACGGCATGTCGAAAACGCTGGCAACCCCCTCCGCCGCTGGATCTGCCGTCGTGAATGGCAGCTTACCCGGGCCTTTGAGGACCACGCCGCCACCCACGCCACAGGTCAGATTGCCGTCTCCGAAGACGAGGAGCGCACTTTTCGGGACGAGCGCGGCATGAAAAACGTCCTTGGCTGGGTGCCTACAGGGGTCGATCCCGACTATTTCACCCCCAGCACCTCCACGGCTCCTGTGCTGGCCTTTCTGGGCAGCATGGACTGGCACGCCAATGTGGACGCCATCGAGCACTTCACGCGGCACAGCTACCCGGCCATCAAGGCGCGCTGCCCGGAAGTGCGGGTGATCCTCATTGGCCGCAACCCCACGCCCGCCATCCGGGCCCTGGCCGAGGCCGACCCCAGCATCGAGGTCACCGGCACGGTGGACGATGTGCGCCCCTACCTGGCCCGGGCCAGCATCATGATCCTGCCCCTACGCGTGGGCGGCGGCACGAGGATCAAGGTCTTTGAGGGCATGGCCGCCGGGCTGGCCCTTGTCTCCACCCGCATCGGCACTGAGGGACTGCCCGTGGTGCATGGCCAGCATGCCCTGCTGGCGGATGATCCCGCCGCCTTTGCCGAAGCGGTCATCTCCCTCATTGAAGCGCCTGAAAAGCGCCGCCAGATGGCCGCCACCGCCCTGCAATGGGTGCGGGAAAACTTCAGCTGGGCCTCCGCCTCACGGAAATTTCTCGATCTCCTGGCCCAGGTGCGGCGCTCCTGAGCCCTCAGCCGATTTCCACCCGGCCGTCCAGGTGCTTCACGAACTGATGCAGCAGGGTGCCATCCACCCCATGATGCGCAAAGGTGACGCTTCCGGGCTGCACGGTGATGTGGGTGAAGCCGTGCACCGCCTTGCCGTAGGGCATCTTCCGCTTGTCGGCACCTTCCAGCGCACGTGTGCGGGCACCGCCGCCTCCTGAGAGAATGTGGGAGGTGAATCTTCCTTCCAGCTCCAGGTGCTGAAGGTCGTGGTCGTGGCCGCAGAGGTAGGCATGCACATGGTGCTCCTGAAGCAGGGGCTCCCATTGCTCGATCAGCGGCTTCGTGTCGCCATGGTCGCCGTTGGAATAGACCGGATGATGGGCCACCACGAGGGTGAAGGGAGCCCTCGGCTTGGCCAGCTCTGCCTTCAGCCAGGCCAGTTGTGCCTCACCCTCCTCGGCGGTCAGGGAGGGACGGGTGAATTTCTTCGTCTTGGAATCCCGGCCGCTCACTTCGCGCAGGTTGCTGTCCAGAAAGAGAACGGTCAGCAGCGGCTTCTCACGGCTGCCGAAGTCCTGACGATACCACTTCGCCGGCATCTTCCAGCGCGTGCCGCCCTTCTTGGAGTAGGCCAGCTGGGTTTGTTCGCCGCCCAGGTTGTCGTGGTAGTCATGGTTGCCCAGGACAGCATACATCGGGCACGGGAAGGCTGCTTCCGGATACATCTGCTCGATGTCCGTCTGCCAGCGTTTCGAGGTGACGGTGAAGAGTGGGTTGGGCGGTGTGCCGGATTTTTTGCCCTTTGGCACCTTCGGCCTGGGTTCCGCAGGTCCGTAGAAGTTGTCGCCCACCAGCAGCAGCGCTTCGGGCTTCATCTGATGCTGCTGCACAAAGTCCTGCATGGCCTTGGACACGGCCTTTTGGTCCGCAGCGCCTGTGCCGAAGTCGCCGATGGCCAGCAAATGCAGCCCGTCTCCAGCCACAGCCGCCTGGGTCTGGCGCGAGAGGTTCAGCGCCAGGGCGGCGCTGGAACAAAACAGGGTCTGCAGGGCACGGCGGCGGTTCAGGGCAGGGGTCATGCCCTATTCAACGAGGCTCGGAGCCGGATTTCTCAGACGGTGATCTTGCGGTTTCGTGCCGTGATCGGCCAGACCTGCGTGGCCTGCATGCCTTCGACCACGACCGCCTCGCCGTGCATGGACACCGTGGGGCAGACATGGCGTGGGATGCCGTGCAACGCCTGACCTACGACGAACTCATGCGCCCGCTCCGTTTCGAGGACGAGGTGCTCCTCGCTTTGCATGATCGGCGTGGCGTCCGGCAGTTCCTCAAAGCGCACCCTGGGATGGGGCTGCTCCGGCGCCACGGACTTATGCCCCAGGTCCAGCGTCAGGCGGTTCACGCCCGGCTTGCTGATCACGCGGGCCAGCAGCACGGCGGCAGGCTGGAAGGGCAGGTCGGGATGCTTGTCGCCATAGCCAAAGTCCCAGAGCACCGTCGTGCCGGGGCTGCAGATGCGCTCAGGGTGCTTCGCATGGATGCCAAAGGTGGGTGATCCACCTGCCAGAAACTCGCGGATGACCACACCCTCACCCTGGAGGCGCTTTTTGAAGGCCAGCACCGGCGCAAAGGCCTCGGTGCACTTGCGTTCTCGCTCCGCCAGCTCGGCATCATGGATGTGGCCGTCGTAGGCATGCAGGCCGCTGAGCAGCAGGCGCGGCGCCTCCTTGATGGCATGCACCAAAAAGTCCGCCGCCTCTCCCGGTGCGATGCCGGTGCGGCCCATGCCACAGTCGAGCTCCAGAAACACGCCCAGGTTCACCCGGTGCTGCTGCGCTGCCGAAGCCAGCGTGCGGATGGTCTCTTCATCATCGGCGATGCCGGAGAACTTCGTCTGCGGGTATTTCAGGGCCAGCTCTGCCAGCCGGTGGCCGTTTGGCCCCACGCAGGGCATGGCCAGCAGTACGTCGGCCGCGCCAGCCATCGCGCACATCTCCACCTCGGCGATCGTCGAGCATTTGAACTTCGTGATGCCCAGCTCGATCTGCCGCTGCACCAGGGGCAGCAGCTTGTGGGTTTTGACGTGCGGCCGCAGGCGCTCCGGGCCGCCGGCGATCTCAAGCATGAGCTTCAGGTTGTGCTCGATCCGTTCCCGGTAGAGCAGCAGCGCCGGTGAGGCGATTTCAGCTTCGTTGTCGATGTGGAACCAGGCGGGAGCAATGTCAGGAGCGGTCATGAGGGGGGAATTTCGGGAGCTTCCGGCCGCGATCTTGATCATCCGGCTAGGAAGCATCAAGAATCGAATGCAGCCGGCCTGCTGTTTCATTCCAAACCGCATCGCTCAAGGCGGGCGTCGCCTCGGGCAGCAGCGCCAGGCCATCTTCGGGAAGGTTCACCCAGGAGCGGCAGCCGCCATAGCTCTTTGAGTAGGCAAAGGACCAGCGCTTTGGGAGCTTCCAGGCTCGCACGAGGGCGATGTGCAGGCAGCTTTCGTCATCATAGACGAAGCGCTCCTTCACCACGTCCTCATTCCAGATGTGCAGCGGAGCCAGCGCCTCCATCTTCGCCCAGTCGGTGACCTTCCAGACGTGCTCCAGCGTCGCAAAGCCGTCGATGTCCACACTCGTGCGCTCCTCTTCGGGCGGGAAGGCGCGCTGAGCATTCTCCGGCACCCAGCGGAGCTTTTCCCCCTGGGTGTGAAACCAGGTGGGGAAGAGGAAGAAGGCCTTGTGCTTCCACTCAAAGCCGCCGCGGCCCTCATGAATCCCACCTTTGCGCAGAATCATGGTCTGCACGCCCTGCACGAGGGAGTCGCAGACAAAGGACCACTCTTTGAAACCAATGGCGGAGGTAGGGAGGACAAGGGACATGCTCTTCGGCGATACCCACCCTGGGCCAGGGTGCAAGGCGGGACCCTCTGCCGATCTTGTGCAAATCCTGCTCAACCCAGACCCTCGACGCTCCAGCCTTCGCGATACTTCCGCGTGAGCTGCGCATTGAGTTCGGGCCGGTTGGCGATTTTACCCGCCGCCGCATCCCATTCGATCCAGTCACCCGGATTGCGCTCGGAAAGCACGCCAAGCAGAACTGCCTCCGTCACTGGGCAGCCGTAGGTCGGCAGGTCGGTGGCGGCTTTTTCGCCCTTCATGCAGGCATCGACCCAGTCGGTGTAGTGGTTGGCGATGCGTGTCTTTGGATAGGTGTGGCCGGTGAATTTAGCCTCCGGCACCAGCCAGGGGCGCTGGCTGTGCGGTTTGAAGATCCCGCCGTTCTCACCGATGAAGAAAATGCCGCTCGGAGTGTCCTTGGTGAGCACGCTGGGCTTGATGACACGCTTGTCGTACTCGTAGCCGCCGTCCGTCCAGGTCATCTTGATCGTGTCACCCGCCGTTAGCGCTGTGCCGGGGAATTCGAGCTCCAAGTGGCGCTTCTGAGCATACAGATCGCCCTGGCTGCCTTCGTCGAGGCAGCGCACGCGCTTCGGTGCCTGCAGACCGAGGCAGGCAAACACCACGTCGAAGTAGTGGCAGCCCATGTCACCCATCATGCCGACGCCAAAATCGACCCATGAGCGCCACATGGAAGGGTGGTAGGCATCGGCGAGGAAGGGCACCTCCTGTGCGACACCGAGCCAAAGGTTCCAATCGACGTTTGCAGGCACTGGATCGGCCTCCGCCTTGCGCTGCGTGACCTTCGGCCACCAGTTCGCCTTTTTGTTCTCCCAGCAGATGACCTCCTTCACCTTGCCGATGGCGCCACTCTTGATCAAATCGACCGCGAGGGAGGTCTCGATGCTCGAATGCCCCTGCGTGCCCATCTGCGTCGTCACACCCGCTTTCGCTGCCTCGGCGCTCAAGATTCGGGCTTCGTGCAGATGATGCGTGAGCGGCTTCTGGAGATAGACATGCTTCTTCGCCCGCAAGGCCGTCACCGCCTGCGCGGCGTGCATGTGGTCGGGCGTGCCGATCGTGATGGCATCGACGGTATCACCCAGCTTCGCGATCATCTCGCGGTAGTCGCGGAACGTCGCCGCCTCTCCCAGCCGTTCCTTCGCCGCAGGGTCCTGATGCTCTTTCCGCCGCGATGACATGCCCTTCGTGGCCAGCTCCAGCGTCCTCGCATCCACATCACACATGCCCACGATGCGCACCTTCGGGTGCTGCAGGACGCTCATCATCGTGTTTCCGCCCATGCCACCCACCCCGATCGACGCCACCTGAAACATCGAGTTCGGCGACTTCGCGCTTAGGATGGCAGGTGCAGAAACATAGGCGGCGGTGTGCTTGAGGAAGGAGCGGCGGTTCATGGGAGGCCTTCCAACGTGCGGGGAAGGGTGCCTCTCTCAGTCCAGCGCGATGCCGTAGGCGCAGACCTCGTTCTTGTTGGCGCAGAGCCGGGTCAGGCGGAAGTCCGCGCACAGCGGCAGTGCTTCGCGTTTCAGCTGGTCGATCAGCGCATACTCGTCGGTGCCCTTGAACTTGAGGGTGACGATGAATTTCCGCATCTGCCGCTCACGCAGCCATTCCAGCAGCAGGTCAATGCTGCGCTGGGGGGAGGCGATGATGTCGCAGACCAGCCAGTCCACCCGCTTTTCAGGCCTGAACTTGAAGGCATCCCCCTGGTGAAACTGCAGCCTTGGATGGCGCATCAGGTCGTCTCGCAGAGGGGATCGGTCCACTGCGATGGCGGTCGCGCCGCGCTGGAGGGCGACGTAGGTCCAGCTGCCGGGGGAGGCACCGAGGTCCACACAGGTCTGACCGCGCTCGATCCGCTGGCCCAGGCGCAGTTCGGATTCGATGACCTTGGCAAAAGCGCGGGAGGGCGCGGCCTTGTCCTCCGCATGGGGAATCTCCCCGGCGATGAAGTCTGAGACGAGTGGGCGCAGTTCCAGCCGCTGTGCGGCGGTGGTCAGGGAGGCAAAACCCGCATCAGGGGCCGTCATCGCTCCTTGCAACAGGGCTGTGGCCGGGGTCAGCGCAGGCTGTTCATGCTTCAGCCGGATGCGGCGGCGTTTTTTCAGACGCTCGGTGAAGGCGGCATGGATGAGCTCGCAGCGGTGCTGGCCGGCGCGTCCTTCGCCGTAAGCCGGCCAGAGGTGCAGATGCCAGGGCTCCTCATCACCCAGGGAGGTCAGAAGAAGGTCGATGAGCGCGTCGGCCCAGCCATTGATGGAGGCGGCGCTCAGCGGACATGCCTGCGGCAGCGTCTGCCGGACGAAGGCCAGCAGCGGAGGCTTCGGGAGCGCCTCGGCGAGCACCCAGCCCTCCGGTGCGCCCTCCAAGGGCAGCACTCCGGCACGGCGGAGTTCATCGGCGAGGAAGGTGGCGCAACCCTCAGCAGGCAGGAAGGCATGCATGGCGGCGGCGCGGTCTCAGGTGAAAAGCGGCAGCAAGGGGGCCAGCTCGGGAGCTTCCTCACAGACCAGCGCCAGGTTCCGCACCCCTGCGGGGATGTGCTGCTCAAAGTGCGTCTTGCCCTGGTTGCGGGAAAGGTTGGCATAGGCACCCAGCGCCTGCATCAGCCGCTGGGCGGCGCAGAGGTAAAACACCTCCCTCAGGGAGCCCAGCGGCAGGCCGCGCAGGCTCGCATAGTAGCTCAGCAGGTCCTGCCTTTCGCTGCGGCTGAGGGTCACATAAGGGTCGAAGAGCAGGGAAGCCAGATCATACTCCGCCAGCCCGGGCCGCAGACCCTGGTAGTCCACCAGCCAGGCGCTGCCATCCCGCATCAGCACGTTCTGGCTCTGAAAATCGCGGTGCACCAGACAGCGCGGTAGCTGGGCCAGGCGCTGGCGGAGCTGTCGGAGGGCTGGCTGGGCGGCATGACCTTCCTCCACCTCGCGGCCCAGATGACCGCGCACGAAGTGCTCCAGGAAGTAGTTCTGCTCCCACTCATACATGCCTTCGTTGAACTCGGGCTCCATGGCGGCTATCTCTTCCTCGCCAAGGTCGTCCGCAGCCACGTTGTGGATCTTCGCCGCCTCCCTCAGCGTCGCTTCGTAAAGCGGCCGGCGCAGTTCCCAAGGGTCGTCCTTGTGGGCGTGCAGGTCATCGCGGCCCAGGTCCTGAAGCCAGACGAAGAGGCGGTCCTCGTCGAAGGCGTAGATGGCGGGCACATTCACTCCCAGCCCGGCCAGACGCCGTGTGGCAGGCACGAACTTGGGATTGTCGCGCCGCGCCAGAGTGTACACCATCAGCACCATGGGCGGATGCCAGTCGCCTGCCCACTCAAAGCGGTAGTAGCGCCGGTCAGAGCCGCCTTTGAGGATGGCCTCCACCTCGCAGGGCACGTCCTGCAGCTCAGGAAACTGCTGGCGGGTCAGGATGAGGAGGGCTTCTTGTTCTGGGGGCATGAGCGCGGGCTGTAAGCGGAAAAAAGGAGGCCCAGGCTATGACCGCAGAAGCCTCCGAGGCAAGGCCGGATTCTACCCCGGCCATCAAAGGCTGCCTCAGGCTGCCACCCGCCGCCTTTGCCTCCAGACTAGGGCGGCGGAGAACAGCAGCGCCTGCGCCAGTACGATGCAGGCCCCGGTGGAGCCATTGATGAAGAAGCTGACGTACACCCCGGCACAACTGGCCAGCACCGAGGAGCCGGTGGCCAGCAGCAGCATCCGGTCAAAGCGGTCGGTGAGCAGGCGGGCCGTGCATCCCGGAGTGACGAGCATGGCCACCACCAGGATGATGCCCACCGCCTGCATGGAGGCCACGATGGTGCCGGAGAGCAGGGAGAGCAGCAGGTAGTGCAGCAGGGTGGTGTTCAGCCCGATGGCCCGGGCGTGGGCGGCATCAAAGCAGAACAGCATCAGGTCCTTGCGCAGCGCCAGGATGATCAGGAGCGTGAGGCCGGCGGCGATGACCGTTTGGAGGAGGTCGTCCCGCTCGATGCCGAGGATGTTGCCAAAAAGGATGTGGTTCAGGTGGGCATCCGTTTCCACCTTGGTGAAAAGCACCAGGCCAGACGCGAACATGCCGGTGAAAACAATGCCCATCACAGTGTCCTC
>CALDGV010000807.1 GCA_937941745.1 uncultured Prosthecobacter sp.
ATAGATACCGCCGTCCTTGGGAGGCTCACAGGCACGGCAATCTACCTCATGGAGCATGGACATGGCACCCTGAGCGTGCTGAATGCCAACACTCGGAACCAGCAGTTGCTGAACGATCTCGGACTCGATCAGATCCTGGAAGTGGATGTGGCGGGCACGAAGTGGCCGGAAGAGAGGAAAGCCGTTTGTGAAGAGCTTTCCTGCTGTGAGGAAAAGGGGGCTGAATGCAAGGAGGAGCAGACCCAGCATGTGCTCACCGCCCATCGGGTGCTTTCCGGGGTGAACCGGGAGAATCAGTCGCGCTTCCGTGATGTGATTCATTTTTTGGAGAAGGAACTCAATGGAGAGCCTATGCCCATGGCAGCCACCTCCTGACCGTCATCAGGGCGCCGGTGGAGATCGCTAGAATCCCCGCCTCGGTTGTTGATGCGCCCTGTGACAACTACCCATGAACACTGTCCTGATCGTCATACTTGTCCTGCTGCTGGTGGTGGTCATCGCCCTTCTCGCACGGACGACCCGGCTCAAGAACGAGGCGATCACCCGCATCCTCCGAGAAGAGCAGGCCATTGTTGAGGAGGAGCGCCGCATGTTCAGCTTCCTGCACGATCTTGGCGAGGCGATTGCGCGTGAGGATAGTCAGACGGCGATGTACCGGCTCATCGTGGAAGGTGCCATGAAGGTGATGGAGAGTACGGGCGGCACCTTGTACCTGCTGGATTCTGCGGAGAAGTGCCTGGTGCCGCGCCATCACTCGGAGCATTGCGTGCCGATCGTGGCCCTGCCTGAACGGATTGCCACCATGGCGCGTACAAACCGGCCTGCGCTGCTGAGCTTCCTGCGACTGCATTCCGTGGGCGTTTCTGAAGGTCTTGTCGGCTCCGTGTTCCAGAGCCAGAAGGTCGAAATCATTGAAGACCTCTCCCAAGATGCCCGTTTGGGGGGGCATGGAGGCTCCTTGCATGAGGGCACCACGGTGATGATCGGCCCGCTGAATTCCGGCACGAAAAGACTGGGTGTGCTGGCGGTGACAGCACCTCGCGAAAGCCGCCACTACAGCCCGAACGATTTCGAAGTCTTCCGTTCACTGGTCGAGCAGTGTGCATTTGCGCTGGCCAACGCCATGGCTCACCAGGCGGCGGCGGAGAAGAAACAGATTGAACTCGAGTTGCGCAGCGCCAGCGACATCCAGCGCATCCTCCTGCCCGCCCAGGCCCCGCAGATGCCCGGTCTGGTGGTCGCTGGGAGAAACATTCCGGCCAAAGTCCTCAGTGGCGACTATTTTGACTACATCATCCTGCCTGATGGCAGCCTGGGAATCGTCATTGCCGATGTTTCCGGCAAGGGGACTGCCGCCGCCATCATCACGGCCATGTGCCGCAGCGCGCTGCGCTCCTGTGCCCGTGGCGCGGCGGGGCCAGCGGTGACCCTCGGTGCGGTGAATCGACAGCTCTATCCGGACATCCGTGAAGACATGTTCATCACCATGATCTACCTCATGGCAGCGGCTGACGGCAGCAGCTTCCGGCTGGCCCGGGCTGGACACACCCGCCCGCTTGTCTGGCGCAAGCTCACTGGGAAGGTGGAGGTCCTCAACAGCGGTGGGCTCGCCGTGGGGATTGATAAAGGCGATGTTTTCGACCGCGTGACCAAGGACCTGGAATTCACCTTGGCCAGTGGTGACACGCTGCTTTTGTACACCGATGGCGTGAACGAGGCCATGGATGCCCAGGGCGAGGAATTTGGTGAAGAACGCATCCACACCATCCTTGCAGCGCTGGCTCCTCAGGGGCCCCAGGCGGTTATTGATGGTCTGATTCACGAGGTTGATCAGTTCTGCGGAGGTCGTCGCGGCCACGATGACATCACCCTGGTCGTGCTGCAGAAAACCTGATGCAGGACATGGCCATGGAGCCGCTTCCTGGCGCAGCACGACGGAGCATTTCTTGACCTCGGCGGGTCCTGCCCCACTACTGTGCTCTGTCATGGCCAAACGCCTTCTGCCAACACTGCTGCTCGTCCTTCTGACCTCCCTGAATTCTTTGGGGCAGGAACCTGACCTCCGACTGAAATTGGAACGTGCTTACGAGCAGTGGCGGGCCGCCGTGAAGGCTCGTGATGCCAAGGCCTGGGCTTCGGCGATCACCATGCATCGCCAGGTCATCACCCGGAACACGATCATCAGTCAGGGGCTGGGCTTTCCCAAGGCCGTTTTTGACACCATGCTGGCTCCGCCAGACATCCGAAACCTCAGGCTGCTGGAGGCGCAGAATGTGGGTGATACCGCGCATCTCCTCTATTTTGGCCAGGTGGACATGGGAGGTGAGCCCGACCACATCCCTCACAACCTCCTCATGGTGAAGTTTTTCCGCCAGGATGGGCGGTGGAAGTTTGACAGCAACAAGCTGATCCAGCTTGCCGCCCAGCCTGAACTTCGGACCAAGCTGCTGGGCGGCGAAGCTCCGGACTTCCTGGACCTTCCCGAATTCACTCCTCCGGGCACGCCTCCTGCAACACCGGCCTTATGCCCGCTGCCGGACTACATCACGGGCTGTACGGTTCAGGCCATTGGCTATGAGGTGGAACTCAAGGTCAATGGCTACGACCACTTTGCTTCGGGTGGTCTGCTGCGGTTTTTCATCCTCGGAGGGCTCAAAAACGGCCCCAACCCGATTCAGATGTCGGCCAAGCCCTTGGAAATGCCCAAAGGAGCAGAGCGCGTGCTGGTGATCGACTTCTTCACCAAGCCCCAGGCTGCCGGCGAACAGGGCAGACGCGTTTTTCATTATGAGGCGGCTTCAGATGACGGAAAGGCCACAAAGGCCGGATCCTGGACCCTGACCATGCCGGCCAGCCAGGAGTTGAGCGTCGGGGATGCCGCAAAGCAGTAGTAAACAGGCGCATGCTTTCGCTCTCTACTTCCTGGCTCAGCCCGAGGCATCGCGAAGGCCGCGACATGGCGGCCGAGGCGCGTGCGCTGGGCTTTGAATGGATCGAGGTCAGCCACGGCACCAAGATTTCCCAGCTTCCGGGTCTGCTGGATGCCGTGAAGGCCGGGGAGATCAAGGTGAGCAGCCTGCACAACTTCTGCCCGGCTCCGGTCGAAGTCATGATGGATGCTCCGGATGCCTTCGAATTCACCTCTCCGAAGCCTGCGGAAAGGCAGCGTGCCATCAACCTGACCCGGAAGACGCTGGAGATGGCCACGCGTTTTGGCACCGACCGTGTTGTCGTTCATCTGGGCAGCGTGCCGATGAAGTCCATCACTCTGCAGCTGGAGGAACTCGCGGTTCAGGGAGACTTGTATTCCAAGGAATTCACCGAGCGGAAGCTGCGTCTGGTCACGATGCGTGAGGAAGCGTCGAAGAAGCATCTCGACCGTGTCCGTGCAGCTCTCGATGAGCTGATTCCCGAGTGCGAAAAGCTGGGGGTCCGGCTCGGGATCGAGACACGCAGCCACTACGAGCAGATTCCCAATCAACGGGAGATGAGCCTTTTGCTGCAGGAATACCACGATTGTCCCTGGATCGGTTCCTGGCACGACTTTGGTCACGTGCAGCGCCAGGCCAATCTCGCGCTGCTGGACCATGAAATCTATCTGCGTGAGATCAGTCCGCGGCTGCTAGGCTGCCATGTCCACGATGTCGAATGGCCCGCCAAGGATCATCGCACGCCCTTCAGCAGTGGAGGAGTCGCCTTGGCGCAGTTGCTGCCGTGGGTTGGCAGGGAAGTGCCCCTGATCTGGGAAATTGCTCCCAGCCAGAAGCGGGAAAGCATCGCCGCAGCCTTGGAGGCTTGGCAGCGGAACGTGTTGCCGGTGTGATGTTGTGTCAGGCTCGGACCTCCACCACACCACGGCCGATGCCACGATATTGGAAGCCAAAGTCAGCGGCGGCCACTGGATCAATCAGGTTCCGGCCATCGAAGATCATGGGGGCGCGCATCGTGGCACGCAGTTCAGCGAGGTCGATGCTGGCGAATTCCGGCCACTCCGTGGCGATGATGAGTGCTTCTGCACCTGCTGCAGCCTCCAGGGGGCTGGAGGCAAACTTGATTTTCGAAGCGACCGGCAGCTCACGTGCCTTGTCCATGGCCTTGGGATCGTAGGTGACCACTTCGGCACCTTCGGCAACGAGCTTCTCAACCAGTTGAACCGCGACGGATGAACGGACGTCGTCGGTGTTCGGCTTGAAGGCGAGGCCCCAGACCGCCAGTTTCTTGTCCTTGAGCACCCAGAGTGCTTCCCGGATGCCGTCGATGAAGCGGTCGAGCTGATGCTGGTTGATGCGCTGCACCTCTTTCAGAAGCTGGAACGGCGTGCCAAGCTGTTCCGTGATGGCGATGAATGCGGCAATGTCCTTGGGGAAGCAGGAGCCGCCATAGCCCAGGCCCGCGTTCAGGAATTCACGGCCGATTCGTTTGTCGGCGCCAATGCCTTCCACCACCTTGAGGACGTCGGCGCCCGAAGCTTCACAGATTTCGGAGAGCGCATTGGCATAGCTGATCTTGAGGGCCAGGAAGCTGTTTGCAGCGTGCTTGATGAGCTCGGCACTGTTGATGTCCGTCACGAGCACCGGAGCCGCAAAGGGCTCATAAACCTTCTGCATGAGCGCGATGGCACGGTCCGTGTTGCCGCCGATGACGATTCGATCCGGTTTCATCAGGTCGGCCACGGCGCTGCCCTCGCGAAGGAACTCAGGATTGCTTACGACATCGAACTCTACGCCAGGCTTCGCATAGCGTCGGATCGTCTGCGCCACTCGCTCCCCGGTCTTGACGGGCACCGTGCTCTTGTCCACCACGACACGGTAGCTGTCCAGATACTGGGCGATCTCCCGGGCGACCTTTTCCATGAAGCTGAGGTCCACGCTGCCGTCTGCCTGCGGTGGCGTGGGAACCGCGATGAAGAGTACTTCCCCATGATCGACGCCCTCCTCCGTGCTGGTGGTGAAGCGAAGGCGTTTGGCTGCCACATTCTTTTTCACCAAGGCCTCCAGGCCCGGCTCATAAATGGGGATCTGGCCTGCGAGCAGCGTTTCGACCTTCCGGGGATCGTTGTCCACACAGACGACATGATGACCCACCTCGGCGAAGCAGGCGCCCGTGGTGAGTCCGACATAACCAGAACCGATGATGGTGAGTTTCATGAAGCAGGGAAGGAACGAAAGGAATTGGCCGAGACAGAAGGCGGGGATGGCCTGGGTGGAAACTCGATATTCGAGAAAAGTGGCTGGTTGTCAGGATCTGTCGCCCAGCATTGTGAGACGGTGAAGTCACAAAAAAGGACCTCGTGGCCGAGGTCCTTTGAAGTCATTGCACTAGCATGAAAGGTCTTGATTACTGGCTGCCGCCACGGCCAGAGGGGTTCGGATCGAAATCCAGGGGAATGGTCAGGCTGGGGAAGTCCTTCAGGGTCAGCGAGAAGAGGATGCCGATCTCAGACTGGCCGTTGCGGTTGTCTCGCTGCATGGCGCCAATGGAGGCGATCCAGCTGGTGAGGTCGCGGGTGATGCTGTAGCTCTGGAATTCCATCGTGCCATCGTCTCCTTCAAACACGTGGTTCATGACAAAACCCCAGTTGGCGTTGAAGCGGGTGTAAATTCTCGAGAAGAGCAGGTTGGAGTCCTGGAAGTAGGGGTTGTCGTTGATGAACTGATGACCCAGCGTGAGGGACATGAAGTCCGAAGGCATGAAGGTCACGCCCTGGTTGAACTCGGTGAAGTTGCCATCGTCGTTGCCGATCGGCAGCTGCATGTCCATCCAGAGGTTGATCCAGGGAACGGGGCGGAAGAAAAGCTCGTTGTAGATGTTGGAGGTGCTGCGGTCGAACTCTGGATCCTTGGAATACAGGTCGATGTAGGTGTTCATGCCTGCCAGCGTGTAGGTCTGTTCAGGATCTTCATTGGCGACCCCGAAGCGTCCGCGGCCTTCCGAAGTGTAGTCGCGGCGGGTCTGGAGGAAGTTCTTGAAACCGACGCGGGTGATGCCCCAGGAGCGGAGGTCATCCACGGCAGAGTAAAGTGGCACGTCAATCGGGCGGGGGCGTGTGGTGGCGGACAGCCTGTCCACCCGAGGCATGTAGCCATCAGGCTGGTTCACATCGAGGTAGGAGACATTGATGTAGGGCTGGAAAATGTGGCGGAGGCCATCGAGGCCCAGGCTTTCGTTGGTGTAGTCATCCCAGGTCTTGGTGACTTTGAAGGAGACATCCAGGCCTGCGTGAAGAATGCCGCGGGTGAAGCTGTCAAAGTCGGTGACCTTGCCATTCGTGGGATCAATCCTGCTGATGCTGCCATTGATGCCCTCATAGTGGGTGAATCCGGCACCCACCCTTGGCACCACGTTCAGCCAGCCAAAGAAGGTCTTGGGAAACAGCAGCTCGTGGTAGGTATGCAGGCGCGCAAAGCTGGTGTCGTTCAGCAGGCTGTCGGTCAGGCCTTTCCCTTCTGCGAATTGAGCGATGCCGGGCACGGTGCCTTCCGGAAGCCCCAGGAAATTGAGCAGCAGAGGATCGAGTGCCGCGTTCAGGGTGCCGGCGAGAGAGCTGGTGGCGTGGCTGTTGATATCCTGGAGCAGTTCGCGTCGAGCATCGCTCAAACGGTCTCGGTAGAAGCCAAGGGCGAGATTGCCCTGGTGGAACAGTCCGGTGTTCCAGAGCGGGCGACGGGTCCAGTCAATCGCCAGTTCCGGCAGCTTCTCACCCACCGCATAGAAGTCATTGGCCTGGAAGCGGGCCATGAGGGTGGCGATGTAGGAGGGGTCGGTATGAACCAGCGAAACCTGGTTGTCGGGTTCCGGTGTTTCACGGAAGTCGTTGAAGAAGAAGTCCTCGTAGAAGTGCTGGTCGCTGATCTTGTTGATGTCGAAGTCCAGATACCAGGTGCTTTTTTCGGGACCGGGCAGGTAGATGCGGTGCTGGAAATTCACGCGGTAGCGGTTTTCCGGCACAGGACCGCGCGGGATGCTCGACTTGTTTTTGTCGGGATCGCTGTCGCGCAGGAAATAAAGCTTCAAGCCGGAGAAGTTCTGCCAGTTCTTCCGGTAGCGCATGGACTGCCAGTCCACGCCCAGGCCCACGCCGCGTGCGGAACGAAGGTCCAGGTGGTAGCGTCCCTTGGTGTGGTCACCATGAATCACGTCATACTGGTTCAGCATGAAGGCCCCCCAGCGGCTCTGCTGGCCGAAGTTGAACCGGTAGCCGGCTTCTTCATCGATGGGCTGGGAGAGGTAAGGCAGCCAGAAGACCGGCGTGTCACCTGCCAGCACCGTGACTCCGCGCAGGATCACGCGGTCATCCGGCTTCACCGTCAGGCTGCGGGCACGCAGACGGAAGTTCGGGTTTTCGTCGTCGTGGGTCGTGATGAAGGTCTCACCGCCTTCCACTTTCTGAACGAGCTTGGTTTCGCTCTCAAAACGATCGGTCTCGTAGAAAAGCGTGCCAATCTCCATCGGCATGCTGCTGCGCACGGCGTCGCCGCTGACCTCGCCAGTGTTGGCGTTGTAGATGATGTTGTCGCCCTTGTAGGTCATGCCGGCCTTCCAGATGACCACATTGTCACGGGCGATGACTTCGCCGGTGCTGGCGTTGTAGCTGGCCTGACCGCAGCGGATTTGGGCATCGGCGTAGCTGATGTGCACGTCACCCTTGGCCATGGCCAGACCCGTAGTGGGGTCATAGGTGGTCTCCATGCCTTCGATGTTCAGGTCGCTGGTCAGCGAATCCAGGAAGGTCTGCCCCCTGACATGGGGGGCGGCGCTCAGGGCGCCAAGCGCCAGGGCTGCAAACAGACGGAAAGTGCTCATGGGTCCAGGGAGTGGGAGAATCCTTCCCCCAGAAGGAGAAAGGAAGGGAGACATTCTCACGAAAACGGCTTCGTTCATAGGCTACCGCCGTCTGAGTGACAAGGAAAAGGACGCGAAAATCTACCCCCTGGCCTGGGGGTGAATGGCCGGTCCTGGCAGGTTCCTGCCGTAAGATCCGGGGTCCCCCAGGTCATCTCTGGCAGGCTCTTGGCAAAACCTGGCGGGTTGATGCCGTAGTTCTTCACCCCCTGATGAAGCTTCACCTCGCTCTGTGGCCCCTTTCTGCCGTCTTCGCGTCCGCTGCGGAACCCATTCTCATGTTTGAAAAAGACGTGCGCCCCATCGTGAAGGCGCACTGCACTCACTGCCATGGCGAGGAGGAAAAGCCGGAAGGCGGTGTCGATCTCCGTCTGCGCCGTTTCATGGACGAACTCATCGTTCCCGGCCAGCCGGCAAAGAGCAAGCTCGTGGAGGTCATTCGCAGCGGAGAGATGCCCGAGAAGGGCAAGCCCCTCACCGAGGCGCAGCTCGCCGTGATTGAAAAATGGATCGCTCAAGGCGCAAAGACTGCTAAGCCCGAGCCTCTGGCCCTTGCCCCGGGGGCAGTCATTCTGGATGAAGACAGGCAGTACTGGGCTTTTCAGCCGGTGAAGAGGCCCAAAGTGCCTCAGGTCAAAGGCCAGGCAGTCACCAATCCTGTCGATGGCTTCATTCTGGCCGAAGCTACGAAGAAGGGCCTTGCGATGGCCCCCGAAGCAGACCGCCGCACCCTGATCCGCCGTGTGACCTTGGATCTCACGGGGCTCCTGCCGACTCCTCAGGAGGTCGAAGAGTTTGTGAACAACAAGTCACCCCTGGCTTATGAGCAGCTCGTCGAGCGCTTGCTGGCCTCCAAAAGCTATGGTGAACGCTGGGCGCGGCACTGGCTGGATGTGGTCGGCTATGCAGACTCGAACGGTTACACGGAAGCCGATAGCGTGCGCCCTCATGCCTGGCGCTTCCGTGACTACGTCATCCGCTCATTGAACGAGGACAAGCCCTGGGATCAGTTCATCCAGGAGCAGCTCGCTGGTGATGAACTCGCCGGGGCGACGCATGGCGACTACCAGCAGGCCGTGCTCGACCCAAAACGCACGGACCAGCTCATCGCCACTGCCTTCCTGCGCATGGCCCCCGATGGCACGGGCGACACCGTGGACGATCCAAAGCTTGCGAAAAACAACGTCATCGCCGAGCAAATCAAGATCCTCGGCTCCTCGCTCATGGGTCTGACGCTTTCGTGTGCCCAGTGCCACGATCATCGCTACGATCCCATCACCCAGGCCGACTACTATCGCCTTCGTGCCATCTTTGATCCCGCCTACAACTGGGAGAACTGGCGGGCACCGAACAGTCGGCTCTACTCGCTTTACTCGCCGGAGGAGCGGGCGAAGGCCGCCGAGATTGAGGCGAAGGCCAAGGCGATCGAGGTCGAGGCACGCGCCATGTCGAAGAAGTTCCTTGATGAGATCTTCGAGGTCGAGATCAAGAAGGTGCCGCAGGCCGAGCAGGCGGCTTTTCGTGTCGCACGTGACACACCGACCGCCAAGCAGACGCCCGAGCAGAAGGCGCTGATCAAAAAGTATCCCTCCGCGCTCGCCACCTACTCGCTCGACCTTTATGACAAGAAGAAGCAGGACATCGTCGATGCGAAGATGGCCGAGGCGACCAAGCTGCGCGCCACCAAGCCTGCCGAAGGCTTTGTGATGGCGCTCACGGAGGTCAAAGGCCAGGTGCCGGTGTCCAAGTTTTTCAATCGTGGCGACCATGACCAGCCCAAGCAGGCCGTGCAGCCTGGAGAGCTCGGCATCCTGGCCAGCCCGATGATCGAGCCCTTCAAGCCGGTGCCCGTCAGCAGCGGATCGAGTGGTCGCCGCCTCGCCTATGCTCAGTGGCTCACGAGCGGCAAGCATCCTCTCACGGCGC
>CALDGV010000808.1 GCA_937941745.1 uncultured Prosthecobacter sp.
GCGCAGGGTGCTGTTGAGGTGGGTGGCGAGGTCGTTCAGCGGGATCATGGGCTGTAATCAACCTGCGAACCTTCCGGCTGCATCCAGTTTTCTGGCCACGAAGGGTTTCAGAGGGCAAACTGGCGCGCGAAGTCGTCGTCGTTCAGGTGCGGGTAGGCACGGTAAACGCGGTCGATCTCCTCCATCTGGCCAGAGCTGAGGGTTTCGTGCTCATCGAGGCACCAGAGACCTTCCAGCAACCCCTGGCGGCGCAGAACCTCATGCAGGCCGGCGATGCAGCCGCGGAAGCCGTTCGCGGCATCGAAGAAGGCGGCGTTGCAGTCGGTGACCTCGACGCCGAGGCGCATGAGCTCGGAACTGGCCTCCGCATTCCGGCAGCGCTCCAGCAGCTCCACGGCGCGCTTCGTCCACACGGACCAATGACCGAGCAGCCCGCCGACGATGCGCCGCTCCCTTCCCTCATGGCGGAAGGGGGTGAGGAAGTCCGTCACGATGCTGTCGTCATTGCCGGTGTAGAGGGCGATGTCATCGCGTCCGGCCTCGATCACCGCACGCACCACGTCGAGCGTCTGGTAGCGGTTGAAGGGGGCGATCTTGATGGCGACGACATTGGGGATCTCCGCAAACCTGCGCCAGAAGGAAAAAGGCAGCACGCGGCCGCCGACGCTGGGCTGAAGGTAGAATCCCACGATGGGAACGACCTCCGCAACGGCCTGGCAGTGCTGGATCAAGGCCTCCTCTGAAGCAGCACGCAGAGCGCCAAGGCTGAGCAGCGCCGCATGATAGCCGTGCCTGCGCAGCAGGGCGGCCTCGGCGAGCGCCTGCGGCGTCAGGCCACAGACTCCGGCGATGCGCACCAGAGGCTGCGCAGAGCGGTCCATCTCCTCCTTCGCCAGCTCGAGCACGGGCTCCAACAAGCCGACCTCACGGATGGCAAACTGGGTGGTGTGCACCCCCACGGCCAGACCACCCACACCGGCGGCGATGTAGTAGCGGGAAAGGGCCCGCTGCCGCCGTTCATCCAGCCGACGCGAGGCATTCAAGGCCAGTGGATGCGCCGGGATGGCGATGCCTTGCTGGAGTGCGGTTCGAAAATCAAAACTGGCCATCTTGAACCTCGAAGTGGGTGGGTTTGTTGATCGTGGCACCGCCGAGCTGCAGCCAATGCACCGTGGCTTCGATCATTTCATCCAGGGTGACCTCGGGCGGCCCAAAGAGGTCGTAGGACTTCTGGGCATCCCAGATCCAGGCCAGATCGCCTTCCTGTCCGGTGATCCTGGCTTCGCGGCCCAGTCTTTCCCCAAAACGCCGGGCCAGTTCCCGGATGGAGATGCGCTCTAGCCCGGTGACGTTCAGAGCCACCGGGGGCGAATCAGCATGCAGGAGGCTTTGAATGGCGCGCGCGTTGGCATCTCCCTGCCAGATGACGTTGGCATAACCCATGGTGACATCCACCGGCTCTCCACGCGCGACCTTCTGGGCCACGTCCAGCAGCACGCCGTAGCGCAGGTCAATGGCGTAGCAGAGGCGGAAGAGCAGGGTCGGCATGCCGTGCTGCCTGGCAAAGTGGCTGAAGACCCTTTCCCGGCCCACGCAGGAGTTGGCATATTCACCGGGCGGTGTCAGCGGATCCTCCTCACGGGCACCACGGCCTTTGGCGGGCAGCAGCGGATAGACACAGCCGGTGGAAAACACGACGAGGCGGGAGCGGGTGAACCTCTCGGCCACGATCGCCGGCACGAGCGTGTTCATCACCCAGGTCAGCTCCGGGGCATCCCGCGTGCCGAACTTCTGCCCAGCCATGAAGATGACGTTGGGCACCTCGGGCAGGGCCTGCACGGCGGCGCGGTCCATCAGGTCGCAGGCGAGGGTTTCCACGCCATGGGCTTCCAGCGCTGTCCGGGAGGCTGCAGAGGAAAAGCGCGAGACCGCGATCACCCGGCGCTGAGGCTGGCCGATCGCATCCAAACCACGCCGGACCATGCGCGCCAGCGTGGGCCCCATCTTGCCACCCGCACCGAGCAGCAGGATGTCCCCCTCGATCTGCCGCAGGGCATCGAGCACGCCTGCGGTGGGGCGGCTGAGGGCTTCATCCAGTTCGTCGAGCGTGGTGATGGGGTTCATGCAGGGCAGGGAGGTACGTTTTCAAGGGTCCAAAAACTGCCGCAAGATCTTCAGGCGGCACCGAACTGATCCCAGAGCAGCTTGATCACCATGGCAAAAACCACGGTGATGAAGATGATGCGGATGAAGGGCGCGCCATGCCGGATGGCCATGCCCGCACCGAGCCTGCCGCCGATCAACTGTCCGGCGATCATGGCGGCGGCGATGGGATAATGAATCCGGTCGGAGAGCACAAAGACCAGGAGCGAGGCCAGGTTGCTCGTCAGATTCACCACTTTCGTGAAGGCGGTGGCGCGGGTCAGCTCCAGCCCCAGGAGGGTGATGCAGGCCATGGCCCAGAAGGTGCCCGTGCCGGGCCCGAAAAAGCCGTCGTAAAATCCCAGCACGCTGCCAGCCAGGAGAGCGAAGGCGGTCAGGCTCAGCCGCACCTTCGCCGCCGTCCTGCCCAGGCCGGGGCTGAGCAGCACATACACAGCGATGCCCAGCAGCATCCAGGGCACGAGGGTTTTCAGCACCTCATTGCTGACCTGCGTGAGTGTCCAAGTGCCGAAGCAGGCAGACAGAAAGGTCACCAGCACTGTCAGCCGCACCTGAGGCCAGGACACCAGCCCTGCGTGGGCATACTTGCGCACCGCCATCAGCGTGCCCCAGGTGGACTGCATCTTGTTGGTGCCGAAGGCAATTTGGGGCGGCAGACCCGCCCAGAGCAGCGCCGGCAAGGAGATCAAGCCACCACCGCCTGCGATGGCATCAATGAAGCCCGCGCTCAATCCGGCGGTGAAGAGGAGCAGCAGCGTTTCCCAGGTCATTCGGGGCAGTGCCTTCGTCACAAACCCCGGCTCCGCAAGGGCGATTCCCTGCCAGGCAGTTCCGGCGGCGGCCTGCGGGCACCATCAGATGCGGTCTTGCCTCGAGAAAGCCCGGCCGATAGCCTGACGCTAATTCTCCAACCAACCACCCGCCCATGGACGCCTACCTCGCTGAACTTCTCGGAACCATGATCCTCATTCTTTTGGGGGACGGCGTAGTGGCCAATTCGGTGCTGAAGCAGACCAAGGGTCATGACTCCGGGTGGATCGTCATCACCGCAGGCTGGGCCATGGCCGTCACCGTGGCGGTGTACTGCACTGCAGCCGCCAGCGGCGCGCACCTGAACCCGGCCGTGACCCTGGCCATGGCTGTTCTGGGCCGCCTGCCCTGGGCGAATGTGCCCGGTTATGTGGCCGCACAAATGGTTGGGGCCTTCCTCGGGGCCGTGCTGGTCTGGCTCGCCTACCTGCCGCATTGGAAAGTCACGGAGGACAAAGGCGCCAAGCTGGCAGTCTTCGCCACAGGGCCGGCGATCCGGCATACTGCCGCCAACCTCATCACCGAAATCATTGGCACAGCTGTGCTGGTGCTGGGTGCACTGGCGGTGCTAGCTCCGGCGAACCTGGATCCGGACAGTGGCTTTGCCACCGGCTTCGGGCCCCTGCTGGTCGGCGTGATCGTCTTTGCCATCGGCCTCTCCCTCGGCGGACCGACGGGCTATGCCATCAACCCTGCCCGCGACCTCGGTCCACGCATTGCCCATCACGTGCTGCCCATTCCCGGCAAAGGTGACAGCGACTGGGCCTATGCCTGGATTCCCGTGGTGGGCCCCCTGATCGGCGGTGGTGTGGGCGCCCTGATGTACTCGGCCTTCTGGGGCTGGCAGAAGGTCTCGTGAAGCCTATTCAGCGCCCATCGCAGGCAGCTCGCCGCACAGCGCCAGAGCCTTCAAGGCCTGGCAGGTGGCGATGTAGGTGATGTAGTGGTAGTTCCCGCGGTAGAGCGAATGCATCCACCAGCGGCCCGAGACGCGCTGCTCCTTCTTCAGCCAGGCCAGGGCACGCTGAATCCGCGCATCATGGGCGGGCACGCCGCTCTGGCGCATGAGCACAACGGCCAGCGAGGTCATGTAGGCATCGCTCTCCGGCTTGGCGGCATCCGGCAGATGGGTGATGAGGCGGGCCACCGTCTCGCTGATCTCAAAATGCCAGTCCTGGAGGGCGGAGAAATCACGCGTGCTCCAGCCGCCATCGGCATGCTGCCGTGATGATAGCAACGCCAGGGCGGCCTCACGCTCCGAGGCAGGCACCAGCTCTGGAAGGTAGTGGGCCAGCTGGAGCCGCAGCACGCGGTCGAAGTCATTTTTCAGCACGGGCTGCTTCAGCCAGGATTTCAGCTTCTCCACCTTCGAGCGCAGCTTTTCATCCTGGAGGCCTGCGAGCCAGCCGGGAGCTGCCGTGATGGCACGGGCGGCCTGCAGGGAGAGTTCGAAGTCTGTCGTGATGTGCGGAATTTCGACCTCGCCATGGCTGATGAAGGCCCCGGAAGCGGCCTGACGCTCAAACATGTCGCGCAGGGAGGTTTCCGTCGCCGTAGAAGTCCGGCCCGTCACGTGCTTGTCCCATTCCGCCAGCCCGAGCGACCTCCATACGCTGGTGAAGGCCCCTGGATAATGCCGGTGACCGCTCTTGGTCGTCGTCTCGGTCACGGCTTTGACCTCCTTCGGCACGAAGTCCATGAAATCGGCCATGATTTCCTCGTTGGCCTTGCCGAGCTGCGGAATGAGCGCGGGCCGCTCACTGAGGTAGGGTCCGGTCGTGTGGCAGTTCACGCAGGACTTTTCCCGCACCCAGGCGATCGCGCCTTCTTCGAGATACTTCGTCGCCGCCTTGACCGACTCTGGTCCAAACTGAGCCACACGCGGCTCATCCGCCGTCGGCAGGCTGACCTGGATGTCGCCAGACTGGTATTGAAACGCAGGCTTGGGCTTGTCTGCCGCGTGGAGCGCGGAGGCGGTCAGGATCAGAAGGGCGGCGGTTCTCATGCGGCGGAACAAACGGACCCGGAAGCAGCTTCATAGCTTCCAGCGCTGCAAATGCCGCCATGGCCCACGCCGCCGGATCACTCGGCACCGAGGCCGGTGTATCGTTGAAGCTCTTCCGCAGCTCCAGCGGCGCTGCTTTTGCGCAGCTCCTGGAGGTAGTCGGTCAGGCTTTGGGCATCTTCCGGATGGAGCGGGCGCTGCTCTGGAGACGTGATGAGCCAGCGCGCCCAGCGGTGGGCGCTGAGCTCCTCCGGCAAGGGTTTTTCGGGCACGGCGGCGATGGCTTTTTGCAGGTCATCCAGGGTCAGCGATTCCGTGCGCGCCTCGGAGGTCAGGCGGCGGCGGGCCAGGGCCTCGGCCAGATTGAGGAACCAGTCTGGCAGATGACCCGAGGGCGGCGGCATGGGCAGGGAAAACCAGCCTGCTGATGGGAGGCGGTAGAGGAATTGCCGCCCATCTGGAGCGATTTGAACGGCATCAATGCCTTCTCCGGCGGCGATGGGAGGTGTGAGGCTGTTGCCGCGCCGGGTTTCCCACACGCGCACCTCACCTTCATCGGTGATGGTGACGAGCTGACCGCCATCAGGCGTGAGCGCCACGGCACTGACAAAGCTTTCCATGCGGATGATGATGCCCGTGCTGCGTCCTTCGCGCACATCCCAAAGCCGCACTTCCTGGTCCCTGCCGGAGGTGACGAGGCGCAGACCATCCTCGGAAACGGCCACCGCCCCCACGGCGGGAGCATGCTGGATTTCCGGGCCGAGAGAGCGGCCCGTGCGTGCTTCCAGAACGAGCACTTTTCCGACGGCATTGGCCACGGCGACAAAGGTGCGCTGCGGATTCCAGCCTGTGGCGACCGCGGTGCCAAAGGCCGGAGGCAGCTTGGGCAGCGGTGGCGACTTGATCAGATCCTCCGCCGCAGCGGCCATGAACCGGCGGGAGGTCATGCGCTCATGAATCGACCAGACCTGGAGGTGATCGCTGTAGCGTGGAGCCATGACCAGCCGGGTGGCATCAGCGGTGACGGCGACCTCGGCCAGGCTGTGGCGCAGGCGCTGGCTGTTGCGCGCCCTAGTGGTGCTGTCCCACACCTGCACTTCACCATGGCGGGAGACACTGACCACCAGCCCCTGCTCCAACGACTGGCGCACGGCCATGATCTCCCCATCGTGACGCTGGGCGGGAAAACGTGGGCGGCCGCGCTCCATGTCCCAGGCGTGCAGGTAGCCGCTGCCATCGCCGACGATGAGGGTGGAGGCATTGGAATTGAAGGCCAGGCTGGTGATGGCCGAGGGATGTTTCAGCTCCGGCACCACCTCCTGCAGGGCACGGAAGTTCAGCGCATGCACGGTGCCGTCATGGAGGCCCATGGCCAGCAGGTCCTTCTCCCGATGCACGGCCAGGGCGCTCACGCTCTCATCGAGCTGCACGAGGTCGCCGATGATGCGGCCTTCCGTCCTGTCCCAGACTGCGACGACGCCTTTGGCCGCCGCATCAGCACCTGCCGCCGTATTGCTGGCGCTGGCAACAAGGGTGCCAAGGTAATCGGTGGTCAGGCTGATCACCGGAGCCTTCACGCCCGGTGGTGCCGGATGCTGGAGGCGCAGCCCAGGCTCCTTCGGCTGGGCCAGATCCCACACCAGGATCGCCCCTTGGTCTCCGCCCGCGGCCAGGGTGCGGCCGTCTCCGGAAAGGGTCAGGGTCAGCACGGACTGCACGGAGCCGTCTTCACCCTTCGGCATAGGCGGGGAAAGCGGCTGCCCGGCATCCTCGGCGAGGTCCCAGCGCATCACTTTGCCATCATCACGGGCCAGGAAGGCATGGCGTCCATCCTGCGTGACCAGCAACGCCGTGACAACGACCCCATTCGGCAGGCCATGATCCGTGCGGCGATAGGTTTTCAGGTCCCAGAGGCTCACCACATCACTGCCAGCCTTGCCATCCTGGCGCGGGCTGGACACGGCGATGACCCGTGAGGCTTCCTTGCTGATGCCCACCAGCCGGGCCTCCGTGACACCCTCGGGCAGCGGCAGCTCCGGTGTCGCCGGCTGCATGAGATGCTCATGCTCCAGGAGTGAAAGCAGGTTCGTGGCGGCCTCGGCATTTTCCGGGTCCGTACGCAGCGCCCGGCTGAGCAGGGCGACGGAGGTTTGCAGGTCCATCCGCTCACCCACCTGCATCTGCGCCGCCATCTGCGTGTCAGAAATGGAGGAGGCCTTGCGGGCGGCGAGCCGGTTCTTCTCCGATTCAAAGTAGAGCGCCGTGCTGGTGATACCGCCGACAAGCACGGCCAGGGCGACCGCCGCTGCGGCTGCCACACCCACCCGGTGCCGCCGAACAAACTTCTGGATCAAGTAGCTCCTGCTCGGCGGACAGGCGCGCACCGGCTGGTAGGTCAGGTAGCGGCGCAGGTCATCGGCCAGGTCATCGGCACTGCCGTAGCGGCGGGCAGGATCACGCTCCAAGGCCTTGAGGATGATCCAGTCGAGGTCGCCTTTCAGGGCCGGCTCACGCGTGGAGGGCCGGGGCGGATCCAGCTCCACCTGATCACGGAGAATCTGGTGCAGCGGGCGGTTCGCCAGATCCGCCGGTGTGACGAGCCCCTTGCCGGACAGCAGCTCCAGCAGGATGGAGCCGAGCGCATAGACATCCGAGCGGGTGTCCACATGGGAGCTGCCGTGCTCGATCTGCTCCGGACTGATGTAGCCCGGCGTGCCGACGAGCTGGTCCATGCCCGTGGCCAGGGTCTGGCTGATGTTTTTCTGCTCCAGGACCTTGGCGATGCCAAAGTCGATGACCTTCGGAACGGCCGCACCATCCTCCTCCATCACCATGACGTTGGAGGGCTTGAGGTCGCGGTGGATGATCCCCTTCTGGTGGGCGTGGTTCACCGCCTGACAGACCGGGATGAAGAGCTCGATGCGCTGCCGGATCGAAAGCTCCTTTTTGTTGGCATAGCTGGTGATGGACCTGCCACGCACGAGCTCCATCACAAAGTAGGGCTGGCCGCGCTCTGTCTCGCCAGCATCCAGCACGCGGGCGATGTTCGGGTGCTCCATGACCGCCAGGCTCTGGCGCTCCGTGTCGAAGCGGGCGATCACCTGCTGGGTGTCCATGCCCGCCTTCAGGATCTTCACCGCCACCAGCCGGTGGATCGGCTGCACCTGCTCCGCCTTGTAAACGAGGCCGAAGCCACCCTCGCCCAGCTTTTCCAGCAGGCGGAACTTGCCGTCAATCCAGCCGTCGTTGTCTTCCAGCAGGTCGGCCGAGCGCCTGCCGCTCATCGGAGCCCTGGTGGGGCTCATGCGGGTGTGCCGCGTCTGCTGGCGCGCCTCCTCATTGGCAGTGCGGAGGCTCTCCACCACCAGGGTGACATCGTGCTCGGTCGCGGGCGTGGCAGGATCTGTGGGTATGTCGGACACGCAAAAAGGGAATTCAGGGCTGTGAAGCACTTTCCACGCCGGGGCGCAAGGTGGCAATCCGGGATGAGGCACTCCTTGGGTTGGCCTCAGAAGCCCTCATTCCAAGATTGCATTTCGCCGCCGGGTCTGGTTTTAAGCTAACCATGCGCCCCCCCACGCTCCTGTTTTTCAGCCTGCTCGCCTGCCTCCTCGCCTCCTGCACCTCCCCTTTCGACAAAGACCCGAAGGTGCTCATCGCCGTCTTCTCCCAGGGCACGGACATGGATTCGCCCAAGACCGTCTTCCGCAGGAACATCGAGGGCCGCACCGTCATCCTCAAGGTCATCCCTGAATTCACCCACAAGAGCATCGTCGCCTTCCATGCCTTCCCAGCCGACGACGGCACCTATGGCGTTACCCTGAAGCTCGACTTCAAGGGCGCCAATGCCCTCGAAATGGTGACCCGCATGCGGCAGGATGAGATCCTAGTGAGCATGGTCAATGCGGCTGTGGTGGATTACGTCACCATCGACCAGGTGATCTCCGACGGCCTCTTCACGATCTGGCGCGGGCTGCCTGAGGAGCTGATCGCGGAGATGGACAAGGAATATCCGCGCATCCAGGCCCTCAAGGAAGCCGGAGCCTCCTCTTCTTCCGACATGCTCGACATGGTGCCCAGCACCGGCAAGGAGAAGAAGAATGCGTTCGACCGCGTGAAGGATAAAAAGCGTGCGGAGAAGGACCTCGAAGAGCGGCGTGCGCGCGGCGAATTCGATCCTGAAGAACCCAAGGGCGGCGTGGTGCCGCTGAGCGAAGCCCTCAAGGGCGTGGAGTAGGCTTTCCCAGGCCTTTCGACTCCTGATTCAACCTCTCCAGTCAGATGCTGAATCTCATCCTCCAAAAGACAACCACCGTCCTGCAGCAGCACTGGCCGCTGCTGCTCATCATCGGTGGAGCATTCATGCTGGGCGTGGCGCTGCTGGCCTTCCGGTTCCTGCGTCGCCGGGGCTATGTTCAGGGCGGTGGGCATTCCACCCAACACTCTCAGCACCGGGTGGAGGCCTCACTCAGGCGCCTGCCGAAGTCATTCATCATCTTCAGCCGGCTGGAAGTGCCGCGCCTGGATGGCAAGGGAAAGACACGTCTGCACCACGTCGTCTTCAGCCCAGGAGGGATCTTCGTCATTCATGTGCAGCATGAGCGCGGGCTGATCCTCGGTGGGCCCCAGGAGGCCCACTGGCAGGCCTCTGACAATGGCCGATCCTTCATCAATCCGGTGATCCGGAATTCCTACCACGTGGCCTCACTGGCTGCCTTTTTGGGGGTGCCTAAATCACTCTGCCATTCAGTCGTCTTTTTCGATTCCCCGGTCCGGTTT
>CALDGV010000809.1 GCA_937941745.1 uncultured Prosthecobacter sp.
TGGAAGAACCGGGCGGTGATGGGACAACAACCAATCACTCTCAAGACCAGCATTGGCAGGATCACTCCCGCCATCACTGTTGGTTGGTTCGATGAGCGGGCGGGGGCTTGTGTTGAAACTTTTTCAAAAAAGTTTGCCGGCTCAGAGGGCGAGGCGGGCGCGGATGGCATCCACGCTGGTGTTCTTGAGCAGAATCACCCCCTTCTCATCAAGCAGGTAGAGGGTGGGAAAGTTCCTGAGGTTGAACATGCTGGTGATGGGGCCGCTGGTGGTGCCGTCGGACCAGTTGCGGAAGTTCACGGCGTAGGTCTGGTAGGCCTTGCGGGCTTCGTCGGGGATGTCGGTGTTGATGCCGAGGACGGCAACGGGCTGGTCCTTCAGGTCCGTGACCATCTGGTTGATGAGCGGGAGGGTGCCGTGGCAGGCATGGCACCAGCCGCCCCAGAAGATGAGGACGACTTTTTTGCCGCGGAAGGAACTCAGCTTGAAGGCGGCGCCATCGACGTCCTTGCCATCAATCTCGGGGCATTCGGCACCGACGGAGAGGTTTTGCAGTTCGAACATCGTGCGCCCGGCCTGATCCGCCAGAGGGAAGCCGTTGATCGCGGCATCGCTGAACTTGCTGCTGATCTGCTGGAAGCATTCCATGGCCTTTTCCTTCTCCGCCGCCGCGGTCTTTTCATCGGGAGCGGCCTCGTAACGGCGGAAGTGCTGCATGCCGAGGGCATAGGTGGCAGCCGCCTGCTCGGTTTTGTGCGGGTTCTTTTCCTTCACGGCCTTCAGGATAGGACCGCCGACCTCGTAAGGGTAGAATTCGAGGGATTTGACGGCTTCGGCGATGCCTTCGTGCTTCACATGCGAGCTGCCCAGCATCTGCAGGGCGATCTGACCTTCCGGGAAGGCGGCGGCCTGTGTGACCAGCCAGGAGACGCCCACGGCAGAGCCGGGCTTGTCCGCATGTTCCTGGACGAGCTTGAGCACCTGCGTGGCGTAGGGGGCCGCGCTCGGCACCGTGCCACGGTACTTGTTGCGCTCCTCCTCGGTCTTTGCCTCGATGATTTTCAGCGTGTTGGCGCGGACCTTGTTTTCGTAGTCGTCAATGACGGTGCGGATGGCCTTGGCCGCAGCATCCGGCTCAGCGGCGGCCAGATGCAGGGCGAACCCGGCGAGGAGGACGTGGAGGAGGTGCTTTTTCATCATGGGATGGGAGGGGTGATGGGGCTGCGGCGACGGCGGAGGAGGCGGGCGAGGCCGAGGAACAGCAGTGCCGCGCCTCCGGGCTCGGGCACGGCGATGAAGGAGGCATGAACGTTGTCGTAAAAGGTCGTCCATTCCGGGGACGAAGGCGTGCCGTAGTTTTCCTGCCAGGCATTGAGCGTGAAGGTCTGGGCGGCCTGGCCCGTGCCAGGTGCCTCGACACGGTAGAGCGTGCCATCCGTGAGACCAGTTAGGGTAATGTTGAAGCCGCCGGCGCTGTTGGTCTGTCCGGAGGCCACCAGCGTGCCGCTGGCGTTGTCATAGACGAGCACGAGCGCACCGCTGATGCCCTCGCCGGGGGTGTAGAAGTCATCATCCAGCACGGAATCGTCAAAGATGCTGCCGGTGAGGATGGCATCGGCCACGAGGGAGACACCGTTGAACCGGCGGGCGTTCGCCAGATGCTCGGTGACCACGAAAGGGCCCGTGGCGGTGGCATTGCCCAGCGGGATCGAGATGGTCTGGAAGCCAATGCCGATCTCCTTGAACAAGGGGTCCATGAGCGCCTCGCGATGGGTGGCTCCGGGCTGGATGCCCGTGCCGCTGCCGCCATCCGGTCCCCAGTCGATCGCCATGGCCGCATGGGCGTGGAATCCATCCGAAGAGGAGGCAAACAGCGTCTGCGCCACATCCCCCCAGTTCGAACTGTAACCCGCCGAAACCAGCCGCTGCCCGGTCGTCTGCCCATCCAGGCCATGGGCCTGCTGGTCCAGGGTGACCATGAGGTTGGAATAGGAGGCGGAGGCCGCCGCCAGGGTGTCATTCCAGGCCAGCGGCGGCGCGGCGGAGAGAGAACTCCACTGCGAAGCCAGTTCGCTGGCGCTGACACCATAAAAATTCAGCGCGGCGGCTACCGCCAGATGGTCGGACCTGGGACTGTCCCAGGTGCCTGGGGCGCTGAAGTTCACCAGCTTGTTCAGTTCTGCAGCCGGGTTCATGCGGAAACGGTTCAGCAGTTCCAGCATGTACTGCTGCTCCGCTGTCGGCGCCCCCAGGCAGAAAAGCGGCAGACCCAAGAGCGCGCCGGTCAACCGGCACCAACTCGAGGTTCTCAAAAGCCGCTGGAAAGCCCCATTCATTAAGGAATGCTTATTTTATAAAAACTAGAGAGCCCGACAATCGGGATTTTGGCATTCCTGAGAGATCTTCCGCCTCGTCTGAGGGGGCTTGTCGGCCCCGGCGGGAGGGAATCTCAAAACGACTGCGGCTCGCGCTCCCAGTCCTGCTTTCCGGCTCCCACGCCCACCAGTTCCTCGGCCTCCTCTTCCTCCGCATCTTCTTCCAGAGGGGCAAAGCGTTCAGCACGGAACCCGAGCTCCTGCTTGATGCTCGAATGCGGGTCATCCGGGTTTTGCAGCTCTTTCAGCAGCAGCAGGATGTCGAACTCAGCACCGGTCAGCTGGATTTCCGCATCGTCGTTGACGGTAAACTTCGGCTGCGACCTGCCTGGGGAGATGGCGCGCACCGTGTAAGTCCGGCCCTTCCGAGGCAGAGCCCGGTAGAGATCATAGACCCAGGGCTCAAACTGGTCATTGATGCAGACGACTTTCTGTCCGGTGGAAAACATGGGATGTCATGCCTCCGGCATCAGCCGGGTTCAAGCATCAGATGCTCATGGCCGATGCCGCCAAAGCTCAGGGAACCTCAAAGACCTTTTGTGTCGTCGGGTCGAGAGCCAGGGAACCGCTGGAAAGACCGCTGACATCCAGCTCGCGATAGGGCGGGTAAGGACTGATCACCCGGCCTTCCTTGCCGGTTTTCTTGCCGCGCAGGAAGGTGCCGCTGGCCGGGGCCGCGTTGGGCTTGCTGTCACCGCCCGTCTTGGCGGTTGCAGATGTCTGAGGCTTGGAGCCCGGCAGCTTGGCAGGAGCTGAATCGACTGGTGGCACCGAGGGCGAAGGTTCTTCCTCCATCCTGGCCTTGTCCTTGCGGCTGATCGAAGGCGGCGTGTAGTTCTTGGGCGGCTCCGATGAGGTCCTGGAGCCGGACGAAGCCGATTTTTTCTTCGTTGAAGGTGCCGTTGTGGAACCGCCAGAGTTCAGCTTGTTGGTCGGGCCCATGGCTGGGGCGGAAGAACGCGAGGGCGGAGGTGGCGTCTCGTAACGCGGTGGATAACCCGAGGGTGGGGCCGCCGGATACTGCGAAGGCGGCTGATACTGACCCGCCGGAGGCTGGTCGAGGCGGCCTTGCGGAGGGGGGTAAGCCTGGGCCGGCTGGTTGTAGCCAGCTGGCGGGGTGTCTCCATAGAACACACGGCGGAACATCTCGCCAAACTTGCGGCCGAAGGTCGGCAGGAACTGCATCGGGCTCACATACTGCGGCTGCCCGGGCTGGGCGTAGCCTTGCTGCTGGGGATAGCCCTGCTGCTGGGGGTAGGAGTAGTTGGGCGGATAGCCTCCCTGCGGTGGGTACTGCTGCGGAGGCGGCACGACCTGCTGGGGATACCCGGGCTGCTGAGGGTAACCGCCGGACTGTGCACTCGTCATCTGCGGGAAAACCGCAGCTCCGAGAGTGATCACCGCGACCTGCGAAATGAGGTTCCGTTTCATGTTTTTAAGAGGTCTTAACTTTTCCAGGGCTTCAAGTCATTTCTTGGCTCGCCACCGGCGGTTTCAGACAACCCCGGCACCGGAAGTATTCGAGATTCTTTGGCACGTGCTCAGGATGCCCCGGCAGCCGCAGCCTCCCTGGTGAAGGCTGAAGTCCGGCAAACCACTTGCACGCAAGGCCAGCGCCGAGTATCTGCGGCTTGTCAGGGGCCGCGGATGTCCAGCTTGTGAATCCCGCCAGGTCCTGACGGAAGCAACGGCAGCATGCCTGTCCATGCTGCGGTTCCCTGACACTTCTCTTTTCTGCGGCCCAATCACGAGCCGCTTGAGGCAAAGATGAGCGTTTGCAGCCGGGAGCAGCCTCGGCACCATGCAGGCCGTTTTTCACGCATGGCCTCTTCTGCAACCGCTCCCACTCCCTCCAAAGGCATCTGCTACCTCGTCGGCGCCGGCCCGGGTGATCCCGGCCTGCTCACCCTCAAGGGCAAGGAGTGCATCGAGACCGCCGACGTGCTGGTCTATGACTACTTGTGCAATCCAGAGTTCCTCCGCTACGCCCGGGAAGGCACGGAGCGGATTTACGTGGGTAAAAAGGCGGGGGACCACGCCCTGCCGCAGGATCAAATCAACGCCCTGATCGTCAAGCTGGCCCGCGAGGGCAAGGTGGTGACGCGGCTCAAGGGCGGCGACCCAGTGCTTTTTGGCCGGGGTGCCGAGGAAGCGGCGGAACTGGCGGAGGCAGGCATCCGCTTTGAGATCGTCCCAGGCATCACCAGTGCCATCGCGGCTCCGGCTTATGCCGGCATCCCTGTCACCCACCGTGATCACGCCTCGCAGCTGACCATCTTCACCGGTCATGAAGATCCGACCAAGTCCGAGACCAGCCTCGATTATGCCAAGCTGGCCGCAGCAGACGGCACCAAGGTCTTCCTGATGGGGGTGGAACGCATGGCAGAGATCACCGGTGAGTTTCTGAAGCATGGCACCAACCCGGACACGCCCATGGCACTGGTGCGCTGGGGCACGCATGGCAAGCAGCAAACCCTGGTCGCCACGCTTGGCACGATGGCACAGCGGGTGAAAGAAACTGGCTTCAAGGCCCCGGCCGTCGCGGTCCTTGGCGATGTCGTCACCGAACGCCCGAAGATCAACTGGTTCGAGAGCCGCCCGCTTTTTGGCAAGAAGATCGTCGTGACCCGCACCCGCCAGCAGGTCGGCGTGCTCAGCCGCAAGCTGCGCGAACTCGGCGCAGATGTGATTGAACTGCCCACGATCCGTATTGAGGAGCCCATCGACATGCTCGGCTTCGGCGAGCTCGTCCAGGACTGCCACACCTATGAGTGGATCGTCTTCACCAGCCCCAACGGAGTCGATGCCTTCTTCAAGATGTTCGACAAGATCTACAATGACGCCCGCAGCATCGGCGGCGTGCGCATCGCCTGCATCGGACCCGGCACTGCCGAAAAAGTGAAGGCACGTCACCTCGCCGTGGACCTCATGCCGGAGAAGGATTTCGTGGCCGAAGGGCTCGTCAAAGCCTTCGGCGAATGCCAGAACATGGAGAACGTCTCCGTGCTGTGGGTGAAAGCCGAGGAGACACGCGACGTGATCTCCCAAGGGCTCTCCAAGATGGGCGCCATCGTGGATGAAGCCATCGCCTACCGCACCGTTCCCGAGAAGGAGGACAACCTCGAAGCCCTGGCGCGCTTGAAGAGCGAAGGGGCTGACATGATCACCTTCACCAGCGCCAGCACCGTGGACCACTTCATGGACCTCGGCGTTCCCCTGCCGGAAGGCTGCAAAGTGGCCTCCATTGGCCCGGTGACCTCGGAGGCCGTGAAGAAGCATGGTCTGAAGATCGATCTCGCTGCGGAAGTGCACAGCATTCCGGGCCTCGTCGATGCGATTGCCAAATACTGGGCGGCCTGATCCGCTGCTCCTGCGCTTCTGCACTGGTCGTATTTTCGCCTGCACGCCCTTCCTGTCTCATGGCCGAAACACCCTCCACCCGCATGCTGCCGCTCGGTGCCCACGCTCCGGAATTTGAACTGCCTGACGCCGCCGGACGGACGCTCACCCTGGATGATGTGCGTGGCCCGCGGGGGCTGATAGTCATGTTTGTGTGCAATCACTGCCCCTTTGTGGTGCATCTGGCGCCTGCGCTGGCAGCCTTTGCCAAGGAGGCCGAAGCCCAGGGAGTTGGTGTGGTGGCCATCAACTCCAATGACTTCATCCAGTATCCCGCCGATGCCCCCGACAAGATGGCGGCCTTCACGGCGCAGCATGGCTGGAGCTTCCCCTACCTGGTGGATGAAGATCAAAGTGTGGCCCGGGCCTATGTCGCCGCCTGCACGCCAGACTTCTACCTCTTCGATGGCGAGCTCCGGCTGACCTACTGCGGCCAGTTCGATGCCTCGCGCCCCAAAAACAGCGAACCGATCACCGGAGCCGACCTGCGCGAAGCCCTTCGTCGGATGCTTGCCGGTGAACCGCCCCTCGAACTCCAGCGCCCCAGCTCCGGCTGCAACATCAAGTGGAAGGCGCACTGAACGAGACGGCAAGCTTCCCTTGCGACTGCGGGCGACCACCCTCACGATGCGTGAAATGACCGATCCGTCCGCCTCCATTGATCCTCCACTGATCCTCACTTCCGACGAGCATTTCATGCGCGAGGCTCTGCGGTTGGCCCGCAAGGCCGCCCGGCTGGATGAGGTGCCGATTGGAGCCGTCATCGTGCACAACCAGCGCATCATTGCCCGTGCCTGGAACCAGGTGGAGACGCTCAAGGATGCCACCGCCCATGCGGAAATGCTGGCCCTCACCCAGGCGGAAAGCGCGCTGGAAGACTGGCGCCTGGCGGAGTGTGACCTCTACGTCACGAAAGAGCCCTGCCCGATGTGCGCGGGGGCCATCGTCCATTGCCGTGTGCGGCGTGTCATCTTTGGCTGTCCCGACGTCAAAGGCGGAGCAGCAGGAGGATTCTGGAACCTGCTGCAGGCACCCAACCTCAACCACCGCTGTGAAATCACGCAGGGTGTTCTGGGCGATGAATGCGTGGGCGTGCTGAAGGACTTTTTCGCCGAAGCACGCCGCCGCAAAGCCGCCGGGCTGCCTCATCAAAAAGGAGCCGCGGCGAAGACCGATCCCGAAGGACCAGTCTTCGATGGTCCTTAAGGCGATCGCCGTTGTTTTCAGGCCAGGACTTCCGCCAGGGTCCGCTCAATGCGGCGCAGCGTGCTTTCCCTGCCGACCAGATGGGCGATCGTCGCCACATTCGGGCCGCGTGACTGACCGCTGAGAGCGGCACGCAGCAGAGGCATCAGCGCTCCTGGCTTCACCGCAGCCGCCTTGGCAGCTTCTTCGATGGCAGCATGAACCGATGCCTCAGTCCAATCGGCTGCTGAAGCGAAGGCCGAAGCCGCGCCACGGAGCAGCGCGGCATTGCCAGGCTTCGATTTGAGCTTGTCCGTCACATCCGCCTCATACGGATAGTCCTCGCAGAAGAAGTAATGAACCCAGGCTGGGATCTCCGTCAGCAGGCTGACCTTCTCCTTCACACTGAAGACCGCTGCAGCGGCCATGGACTCATCGGTGAAGGAAAGCCCTTTCGCCGCAAGGAAGGGCCGGGCGGCAGCCAGAAGCGCCTCGGGGCTCAGCGCCCGCAGGAACTGCGCGTTGAACCACTGGCACTTGTGCATGTCGAAGCGCGCGTTGGCGCTGTGGATCTCGGCAGGATCAAACAGCTCGACGAGTTCGCTGCGTGTCAGCACCTCCTTGTCGGCACGCGGCGTCCAGCCAAGCATGGCCAGGTAGTTGAAAACGGCATCCGGAAGGAAGCCCTCGTTGATGTAGCTGTGCTCGATCGCACTTCCGGCATCACGCTTGCTCATCTTGGAGCCATCCGGATTCAAGATCAGCGGGATGTGGGCGTAGGTCGGCGGCGTGGCGCCGAAGGCATTGAAGAGGTCAATGTGCTTCCAGGTGTTGGAAAGGTGGTCCTCACCGCGGAAGACGTGGGTCATCTTCATTTCGATGTCATCGACCACGTTCACGAAGTGGAAAATGTAGCTGCCGTCCGGCCGCCGGATGGTCATGTCAGGCTCCTCCGTAGGGGCGAAGGTCACATCACCGCAGACCAGGTCATGCACGGTGATGGCCGTGCGGCTGAACTTGAAGCGAACCGCGCCATTTTCCTCCGTGTAGATCCTCCCGGCAGCCTCAAGCTTTGCCAGATAGGCGTCGTAGATGTGCTTCCGCTGGCTCTGGAAGTAGGGGCCATGGGGACCTCCGACTTCAGGACCTTCGTCCCAGTCGAGCCCCAGCCACTTCAGACCCTTCACAATGCCGCGCTGAGCCTCCTCGGTGTTGCGGGCACCATCCGTGTCCTCAATGCGGAGGATGAAGGTGCCGCCTGTCTTGCGGGCGTAGAGCCAGTTGAAAAGCGCAGTGCGGCCACCGCCGACGTGGAGGTCACCGGTGGGAGAAGGGGCAAAACGGACGCGGGTCATGAGAGGGGCGGAGAGCTAGGCGGGGTTTGAAAAGCTGGCAAGGCTGGCGTGCTGTCCCGATGGATTTCCAGCCCGCCCACCGCTCTCCAGAAAGCCCGGGCTACCCGAGTGTCACCTCCAGGACATCCGGGTTCTCCTTCGTGGCGCGAATGCCGGTGAACTCCTTCACCACGCCAGCCTCTGGATCGCTGATGCGCAGATTGTAATCCCCTTCGGCGAAGGCGTGCGGCTGCCATTCATCGCTGTTGAGGCGCAGGACATAGACCAGTTCGCCCATCCGGGCATCGATGACCTCCACGACCGCGTTCCGGCTGTCGCTGAACTTCAGCTTGGGCAGATGCGCCCTGGCAGCGCGGCCATACTGCTCGCGCTCGCGGGTCACCAGCGGCCAGGTGTCCATCTGAGTTCCGCCGATGTCATCCAGCGGCCAGCATTCACAGGTGATGCAGCGCTTGTGCTTGTCGAAACGCACCAGGCCGAAGCCTGAAGTCTTCTCACGGAGGTTTTCCATCGTCTCCTTCGGAGGCTGATGCGCTCCATTCTTCACGGCGAGCACGGTCATCGGATGGCCAAAGTGGTCGATGAAATCCCCGGTCAGGCCCTGGCCTGGCTTTCTGCGGTTCACTTTCTCAGTGGGTTCCCACCAGCGTGGATAGCCGACGTTCACCGCAGGCCCGGCGAAGGCCACGCCGGCATCCCGGGGCTCATCAATCCCATAGTGCACCACGGCCGGCAGGTGCTGGTCACCTGCGAGATGGAAGGCATGGGCCTTGCGGATCAGCCGCAGCGCGGCATTGCGGGCTTTTTGAGGCCAGCCGTTCTGATCGTAGTCCATGCGCAGCACCTGGCGCTCACCACCATGCGTGGTGGCCATGCCGGTAAAGATCGTCTGGGAGATCACCGCCTTCATCTGCGCCCCGCGCCAGTCACGCACCCAGTCTTCGAGGAAGCGCATCTGGCCGTCGCCCAGGAGTTCAAGGCCGTCGATGTCGGAAAGCTTCGGATCCGCATCAGGATTGATCATGTGGTCCGGCCGCTCATCCGTGGGCGGCACATTACCCTCCGGTGCCGATTTGAACTGGCGGTCCGCCAGGATGGCAAAGCTGATGCCGCCGTAGGTCATGGCGCCGTAGTAGTTGCTGATGCCCTGCTTGCAGGGCTTCGGATCATAGGCGTCCGGATGATGCGAGGTCTGGGTGCGATGCACCACATTGACCCATTCCGCCATCATCTGGTAACCGCCGGCTTCCTGGCTCTTCGCCTGCTTTTCACCGCCGACACCCCAAAGATTGCCCTGATAGACATCATGATCATCCGGCAGGGAGACACTGGGGCGGTCCTTGGTCAGGTCACGCCAGGTCCAGCCGTGGAAATACCATTTCCGAAGGTAGTCGAGGATGGCCGGCTCGAGGGGATCACGCTGCACGCCATAACCTGCGGTGCTCTCATAAAACTGGTCCCCCACGAAGGCGAGCAGGTCGGGGTCCAGTTTCTCCACCGCTGCCACATACGGTGCATTCGGGAAGGCGGTGTGGATGTTGCAGGAGATGTCCGCCACACTCAGTTCGTTCTTCGACACAGGGTCACGACGGACGGTGCCCTGAAGGTGATGCGTGTGCGTGCCATCCCGGGTCTTGAGCACATAGGTCAGGCGGTAGGCGATGTCCTGGCCCGTATCCCAGTCGGTGATGCGGAAGCTGGCCGTGCGTGCCTGGGAGTGGATCTGCGCGGTGGCGATGACCTTCCACGCATCCCCCTCCTCGACCTCGAAGCGCACCTCGCGGTTGTCTTCGGCGCCCAGGGGTGGCATCTGCGCGGTCATCTTCAGGATGCCCTCGCTCAACGTGTAGTGATTGAAGAGAATGGGGCCGAAACGATGGGCCTCATTCACGGCGACCTTGCTGCCGCTGATCGTCCAGTCGCTGAACCAGAAGAGGCCGTTGCCTGTCTCCCCACCGCCCTCGGCCTTTTTCTTCCTGGCTCCAGGCCGCGGACCTTCGGGACCGAAATTGCACCCGATGGCCAGGTTGCCAATGAGCTGGTTGGGCCGCACATCCGCCTTCACGAGTTCACCCAGCACGCGGTCATCCTTCGCATCCTGCACCACGAGCTTCAGGGCATAGGCGGCCCCCTTCGGTTCGACGCTGAGATGCAGCTTCACGCTCTCCGCCTCTCCGAGTTCGACTTTTGCCTGCGGCTGTCGGGCATCACCAAAGAAAAGCCCGCCCGCAGCGGTGATGCCGACATCCCAGCCGGAGGAGAAGGCGAGGTTGTTGCGGTAGTCACGCAGCTTGGGGTAATCGCGCAGCGTGCCGAGGATGCCGATCTTGAAACCCGCACTGCCCTTGCCATCGCCGGCCAGCTTTCCACCACCGACACGGCCGAGGGTGACGCTCATCTTGAGATCTCCCTTCCGCTCGGCCAGCCCACAGGTCAGCACATGCACGTTGCGGTTCGGCTTGGCGGCGATGCATTCCGCGCGCCCTTCCCGCACCTGCCAGTCCTGGAGCGGATTCACCCAGACATCGGCACCGAGCCAGACACGGTCGAGGTCGTTCCGCCATTGGCTGGAGAAGAGCGCCGGAGCGGTGGCGGCAGAGGAGGAGACAGGCAGCAGGGCACCTGCGGCAAGGGCGGTGGATTCAGCGATGAACTGGCGGCGGGAGGTCGGCATGGCGGGGCTGTGAACAGCGACCGTCAGGCTGGTCTTGCATGGCTTTGCAGCCAGGCCAGCGCCTCTTCGCGTGTGCTGATCTGTCCTTCCAGCTGGGCATCCTGCACCTTCGTCAGCACCTCGCCCAAACCCGGGCCAGGCGGCCAGCCGAGCGCGATGAGATCCCGCCCGTTGAGCAGCGGCCTGGGAATCAGCGGCTCACGGGAAAACTCCTCCGCCTTGGCCACCATGAAGTCATGATTGTCCAGGTTGCCGTTGGAACCCAGGCAGTCCACGCGATGCAGTTCCAGCTCATCAGGCCAGGTCGGGCGGGACATCATGCGCTTCAGCGTGCTCTGGCGCATCTTCTTCACATCCTTGAAGGCCATGTGATGCAACACCGCCGTCTGGGTGGGCTCGATGACATCGTTGGGAAACTTCAGACGGCGCAGGATGTCCCCCGCCATCTGCGCGCCGAGCTTGTCATGGCCGTTGAAGCGGATACGCCCGCCCTCATCGACGGAGAAGGTGGCAGGCTTGGCGATGTCGTGCAGCAGCACGCTGAGCACCAGGGGCAGTGAAACGTGCTCCGGCAGCTTGCTGAGCATCAGACGCGTATGGATGAAGACATCCCCCTCCGGATGCCACTGCGGCGGCTGCTCCACACCGCGAAGCGCCAGGATCTCCGGCAGCACCTCGCCCATCAGGCCGCTCTCCACCAGCAGGTCAAAACCGCGCAGTCGCTGCGGATGCAGGAAGATCTTGATCAGCTCATCCCGGATGCGTTCCGCGCTCACGCTGCGGATCGTCGGTGCAAACTCGCGGACCGCGCTCCAGGTGGCAGGCTCGATCTCGAAGCCGAGCACCGTGGCAAAACGCACGGCACGCAGCAGGCGCAGCTTGTCTTCCTCAAAGCGCTTCGAAGGATCACCAATCGCCCGCAGCAGCTTGTTCCGAAGATCCTCGAGACCGCTCACATGATCGATGATCCGATCGGCGATGGGATCGCGGAAGAGGCCGTTCACCGTGAAGTCCCGGCGGCGCGCATCCTCCTCGGCGGTCGCAAAGGTCACACTTTCCGGGCGGCGGCCGTCCTTGTAGCTGCCATCCGTGCGGAAGGTGGCCACCTCGATCTGCTCCTCCCCGGCCCGCACGATGACCACGCCAAAATGAGCCCCCACCGTGAGCGCGCCGGGAAAAAGCCGCACCACCTGCTCGGGCGTGGCGCTGGTGGCCACGTCGTAGTCCTTTGGAACGCGGCCCAGCAGGTGATCCCGCACACAGCCTCCGGCCAGAAGCGCCTCATGGCCGTTCTGGCGGAGCTTTTGGATGATCTGAAGGGCGGATGTGGGCATGACAAGGAGTCCCGAAACACTTCCGAGCCGCTTTTCCTGGCGCAATCAATGCAAATCTCAGCCTGCGCTGCTCAGCCCACGATGGCACGAGGCACGCGGCCATGCACATCCGTGAGGCGG
>CALDGV010000810.1 GCA_937941745.1 uncultured Prosthecobacter sp.
TGGATACTGCAAGAACGAGGCTGGAGCGTGTCTGCATGCTTCGCTTAAACAGCCCGGAAGGCTGCAGGTCACCGATCTTTACCCCGGCTTAACAAAAATGTGAGGTCGCGCGCATCCAAACTGCGGGGAGTGAGTTTCACGCTCCTGCTGCTCACCATGAAAATCAGGTTGCTCCTCCCTGCCCTCCTGCTCTCCAGCCCCCTGCTCCAGGCCGAAGCCGTCAAAGACCGCGAAGGAGCGGTCCGTGCGGACCGTGCGAAGATGGAGCACGACAAGCGCTGGGCCTACAATGACCTCGACAGCGCCTTCCAACAGGCCAAACTGACAGGAAGGCCTGTGCTCGTCGTGATGCGCTGTGTCCCCTGCCTGTCCTGCATGGGCCTCGACACAGCCGTGCTGATGGAAAGTGACCAGCTTTCCAGCCTGCTGGATCAGTTTGTCTGCGTCCGCGTCATCAACGCCAACGCCCTCGACCTGACCAAGTTCCAGTTCGACTTCGACCTCTCCTTTTCGACCCTCTTTTTCAATGCCGACGGGACGGTTTATGGTCGCTACGGCTCATGGACCCACCAGAAGAACAAGGAAGACCAGACCCTGGCCGGCTACAAAAAGGCACTGGAGGCCGCACTGGCCATTCATCGCGGCTATCCAGCCAACAAAAGCAGCCTCGCCATCAAGCAGCCCGGGCCCCTTCCCTATGTCAGCCCGACCGAAATGCCCAAGCTGGCGGAGAAGTACAAGCGTGAACTCGACTGGGACGGGAAAGTGGTTCAGAGCTGCATTCACTGCCACATGATCGGCGATGCGATGCGCACCTCCTACCGTGAGAAGAAGCAGCCAGTGCCGGACGAATGGGTCTTCCCCATGCCTGCTCCTGATACGGTGGGCATGACCCTCGCTCCAGACCAGGTGGCTACCGTGACCGCAGTCAGGCCAGGTAGTCCGGCCGAACAGGCAGGCGTGCAGCCAGGTGATGAAATCCTTTCTCTGGCAGGCCAGCCTCCCGTCTCCATCGCCGACATTGCCTGGGTGCTGCACCGGTCGGGAAACAGCGCCCGGCATGAACTCACGGTTCGTCGTGGAGAGGCCCGGCTGAACCTGACTCTCCAGCTTCCTGAAGGCTGGCGCAAGGAAACGGACACCTCGGGCAGGGTCGGTGCCTGGTCCATGCGGGGCATGGCGGCAGGCGGGCTGAATCTGGTGGACCTGACGGATGAGGAGCGTCGTCAGCGAGGCCTGGACACGACCGGCATGGCACTTTGGGTCAAAGGTCTCGGCATGTATGGCATGCATGCTGCAGCCAAGAAGGCCGGCTTTCAGAAGGATGACGTGCTCATCGAAGTCGCAGGCATCAGGCATCGCCTCACGGAAAGCCGTCTGCATGGCCACCTGATGCAGGAGCACTTCCAGGGGGAGCTGGTAACGGTCAAGGTTCTCCGGGGCGGCAAGACCCTGGAATTGAAGCTGCCCATGCAGTGAAAGGGAGTTTTCCCGCCGTCTTTTGGCCTTTTCCCCTCCTGAGTGAGGAGAGGAGCCGCTTGGACGTATGATGAGGACTCCTGACTCCTCATGCGTCCTCTGCTTGTCATCTTCTTCGGCCTGCCTGCAGCTCTTGCTGCTGTGGATTTCTCCCGTGAAATCCGCCCGATCCTCTCGGAGAACTGCTTCTTCTGCCACGGACCGGATGAAAAAAAGCGGGAGGCAGGTCTGCGTCTGGATGAAGAGGCGGCCGCCAAGGCCAGCAACGACGGCGTGATCGCCGTAGTGCCAGGCGATCCTGAGAAAAGCGCCCTCATTCAGCGCATTCTGTCCACCGATCCAGACGAGGTGATGCCTCCGCCGAAGCAGCACAAGGTCATCCCGGCAGCACAAGTGGCTCTTTTGAAGGAATGGATCCGCCAGGGGGCCCCTTGGGGAAAGCACTGGAGCTACGAAAAGGTCAAGAAACCCAGGGTGCCGGATGTTTCCGCAGCCGTTTCCGGCCCCACAAAGCTCTCGCCCATGGATGCCTTCCTGGCCCACCGGCTCGCTCAGGAAGGACTTCAGTTCTCCCAGGAAGCTGATGCGGCCACGCTGATCCGCAGAGTAGCCATCGACCTCACCGGCTTGCCCCCCAGCTTAGAGGAATTGAAGAGGCTTGCACCAAGCCCTTATGAGGCGGTTGTGGACCACTACCTGGCCAAAACCTCCTTTGGCGAGCACTGGGCCTCTCAATGGCTGGATCTGGCCCGCTATGCAGACAGCTCGGGCTATCCAAGCGACCAGCCGCGAGAAATCTGGGCCTACCGCGACTGGGTGATCCGTGCCCTGAATGCGAACATGCCCTTCGATCAGTTCACCCGCGAACAGATCGCTGGAGACCTTATGCCAAATCCGACTGACGACCAGCTGATCGCCACCGCCTTCCACCGCAACACGATGACGCAGAACGAAGGCGGCACCAGCGACGAAGAGTTTCGCAACGCCGCGGTCATCGACCGTGTGAACACGACCTTCGCTGTTTGGATGGGCACCACGATGGCCTGTGCCCAGTGCCACACCCACAAATACGATCCCATCACGATCAACGAATACTTCCAGGCCTACGCCTTCCTGAATCAGAGTGCCGACAGCGACAAGAAGGATGAAGCTCCCCTGCACAGCTTCGAGACTCCGGAATTGAAGCAGAAACGCGCCCGGCTGCAGTCAGACCTTGCCGCCCTAGAATCACGCTTCGCCAAGCCGGAGGCGAAGTGGCTCGTGGGCCTCGAAGCCTGGGAGCAGGGATTTCGCCAGGAGCTGGCCTGGAAAGCGGCCAGGCCTTTGACCGTCAGCGTGGAATCCCAAAAAGCCGCCCAGATAGCTGAAGATGGTTGGGTCACCCTACCGGGCCGCAGCGATGTGGATGCCTACACGGTCGAACTGCCGGTCACGACACCGAAGCTCACCGCGCTGCGCCTGGAGACGCAGCCCGCGCCCGGCCATGGCAATTTTGTCCTCACAGGCGTGAAGGCGGAGCTGCTTCCGCCCGCCACGGAACCAGCGCCCAAGGCAAGGTTTGCGCGCATCGAACTGCCTGGAAAAGGCAAAATGCTCCAGCTTGCCGAAGTTCAGGTTTTCAGCGGCGGCGGCATGGTCAGCCTCTACAAGCCGGCGAAGCAAAGCAGCAACTACTTGAACGCCACGGCGAACCTCGCCGTGGATGGAAACACGGAAGGCAACTATGCCAAGGGCAGCGTCGCTCACACGAGTGGCAAGGAAGACGATCCCTGGTGGGAGGTCGATCTGAAGGAGGAGCTGCCGATCGACAAAGTGGTCGTCTGGAACCGAACGGATGGCAGCGTGGGCAAACGTCTCGAAGGCTTTCAGCTCGTCTTGCTGGATGCCCAGCGGCAAAACGTCTGGAAGAGCCCTGCGCAACCTGCGCCCGAGAAAGACCGCACGGTGACCATCGGCGGGCCGGTGACACTCAACTTCAGCGCGGCGCTGGCGGATCACGAACAGGCAGGTTTCACAGCCGCTTCCGTATTGCGCCCGAAGGACAACAAAAATCAGGGCTGGGCGGTAGCCCCGCAGCCAGACAAGCCGCATCACCTGACGCTGCTGACCTCCACGCCGACCCGCGTGACGGCAGGAAGCAGGCTGCGGGTGACCCTGGAGCAGAAATCAGCACATAAGCAGCACACGATCGGCCGCTTCCGCCTGCTCAGCACGGATGATGCCCGGGTTCAATCCGTCGTCTCGTTGCCGCCTGCCCTCCTCGCTGCAGTCTCCACTGCGCCCGAAAAAAGGACAACAGCCCAGTCGTCGCTCATCCAAGATCACTATGTGAGAAACGTCGCCAAGGAGAGCGCCGCCGAACGCCGGCAGCTCGCCGCCTTGCAGAAGCAGCTCAGCGAGCTCAAGCCCGTGACCGTGCCGATCATGAAAGACCTGACGGGCAAAGATCGCCGCATCACCAAGGTTCAGCTTCGCGGCAACTGGCAGGCCCTTGGTGATGAAGTCACCGAAGGCACTCCAGCAGCCTTCCACCCGCTGCCGAAGAGTGCTCCGCGAAACCGACTGACACTGGCCAACTGGCTGGTCAGTCCTGACAACCCACTCACGGCACGAGTGCAGGTGAACCGCCTGTGGGAGACGATCTTTGGCACCGGCATCGTGCGCACGAGCGAGGAGTTTGGCAGCCAGGGAGACCTGCCCTTCCATCCAGAGCTGCTCGACTGGCTGGCCGCCGAGTTCATGGAGTCCGGCTGGGATGTGAAACACATGATCAAGCTCATGGTGATGAGCCGTGCCTATCGTCAGGTCAGCACCACCTCGCCGTCTCTGGCTGAAAAAGACCCTGACAACCGTCTGTTGGCCCGGGGCCCCCGCTTCCGGCCCAGCGGCGAGATGCTGCGCGATCAGGCGCTGGCGGTCAGCGGCCTGCTCTCCCCCAAAATGTTCGGCCCCGGCGTGCGCCCGATGGCCCCCAACATTGGCCTCAGCACCGCCTTCGGCCGCAGCAATGACTGGACCACCAGTGAAGGCGATGACAAGCACCGCCGCAGTGTTTACACAGAGGTCCGCCGCAATGCGCCCTACGCCAGCTTCACCACGTTTGACGCCGGGAACCGTGAGGTCTGCATGATCCGCCGCAGCCGCACCAACACGCCGTTGCAGGCTTTCGTGACCTTGAACGACCCCGTCTTCATTGAAACCCATCAGGCGATGGCTCGCCGGCTTGTGAAGGAGGTTCCGCAGGGAACACCGGAGCGGTTGAAGCACCTTTTCCGGCTATGCGTGGCCCGGGAACCAACAACGAAGGAGATCAACGCCCTGTCCAGGCTGTTGAATGAGTCGATTCAAACCTACCAGCAGGATGCTGTCGCTGCTGCAAAGATGGCAACTGAACCACTGGGGCCCGTGGAAAAAGGCGCCAACATCGCGGAACTCGCGGCCTGGACCACCGTGGCCAACGTCGTGATGAATTTGGACGAGTTCCTGATGCGCCGCTAGCCATTCAGCGCCGGCCATGATTGAAGTCCACAGCCCTGCTGACCGTATCGGCTCCAGGATTGCCCTGGACCCTTGATCTCACACAGCTGGGATCCATCACCACATTCGCCTTCCTGCCCGTGAAGATGTTTCCTTCAAAAATCAGATCATGGCCATTTGGTGCAAACGTGACGGCGTCTTCAGGAGCTGCATCGCCCAGCTGGAAGATGTTGTCCCTCACGATGACAGGTCCGTAGCTCGCTCCAGGCTCATAGAGGGTGAAGTACATCTCCGGAAAGCTTCCAGGACGGCCCGTCTGGTAGGCGATTCTCCCCCTCCGCATGTCCGGCTCATTCTTCGTCGTGTTGTTGATGAAGAGATTGCCGGTCATCACCAGGTTGACGGGCTGGTTGATCCAGGCTCCACGCCCGCCATTGCGAAACGTGTTGCCAGTCATCGTGACATCCGTGCAGCTTTTCTCGACGCTGACGACCCGGCTGCCGTTGGTGCCGTCAACCAAGTTGCCCGTGATCGTGGCGTTCTGGCAGAACTCCGCCAGGAAGAAGGCCCCCATGCGACTGCCAAGGATGTGGTTGCTGGCGAAAATGATGTTTCGGCAGCGCTGGATGTGCATCGTATCGCCCAGGGCGCTGAGCTGGCAGCCCGTCACGCGCACATCCCTGGCTCCGACAATGTCAAAAGCCCCTTTTCCTGGCCCGCTCCCTGTCGGGGCATAGGCCCCCAGGTAGGTTCCACTGAGGTTGAAGGCCAGATGTCCGCTGCCGGCAGTTTCAAAACGGATCGGCTCTCCCTGCGGCCTCTCGGCAATCTTGATGAAATCCGGCGCCGCACTGACCACGAAATACTGGCGGCCACGCACCAGATTTTTCGGCAGCTCCGACCCCATGAAAGTCAGCGCTTCCTTGGGCTCCTCCGTCTGGCTGATGAGGAGCGGGCGCTGGGTGTTGTCGAGGCGCACACGGTCATCGCCTGCCGTCATTCGCACCTCACGCATCAGATCCGTGCGGAAATACTTCCTCGCCCGCTCGATCTCCCAGGCCTCATAAGCCTCCGGGAAAGTCAGGATCTGCCAGAGGTAGCCATAGTCCCACATGAACTTGCCGCTGCGGAGCAAAGTGCATCCCTCCAAGGCCACGCGTTCGGCATAGGCCTGCACCTCGCTCTCACTCCTGGCACCATACAGTCCGTGCACCCCGATCACCGCCCCAGCCATGCCATCCGCCTTGATGTCGCGAAAGAGCAGGTCATGCGTGCCACCTTCACGCGTGGTGGTGATCTCGATGCCCTTCGTGTTCGCATTCGGCTCCCAGGTGTTGTCTCTTTTTGAAGGGTCAAACACATGCCCAATGAACTCGCCGCCGTGCCAGGAGAGGTGGGAGACATCTTCACCCGCAAAAACCACCACCCGCGCCTGATCCGGAAGGGTCTTGGGCAGGATGAAGCGTGCCCCATGAGCCATGACCGTCAGGTTCGACCTCAGACGCAAAGGCTCGGCACCCTCCAGATGATAATCACCAGGTGGAATCGTCACGACGGAACCCTGCTTCAGCAGCGCGGCAATTCGGGCCGAGTCATCAGCCAGAGCCGCACAAGCGAGGAGAAAGAGACAAGAGAAGGCTTTCACGGCCTCCATTTACCCTGGTGGCCACCTTCATGGCCACGACAAAGACTGTATGAAATGCGCAGCGGCCCTGCGGGTGCGCCCAAGCCGCTGGATTGACCTGCGCCACGCCCTGTCCTACAGCCTGCACATGCGCTTTCTGATCACCGCCGGCCCCACACGTGAGCCGCTCGATCCCGTGAGATATCTGACCAACCGCTCCTCTGGCCGCATGGGCTACGCCCTCGCCGAAGCGGCGCGCGATGCAGGGCACGAAGTCCTGCTGATCTCCGGCCCCGTTTGCCTGCCACCACCTCCCGGCCTGGAGTGCCTGAAGGTGGAGACCGCCCGCGACATGTTTGAGGCGGTGCAATCCCGCATTTCTGAGGCTGATGTGGCCGTCTTTGCCGCTGCTGTCGCGGATTACCGGCCCGCAAAGCCATCCTCCCAGAAGATCAAAAAGGGCGCGGCTACGCTGACCCTCGAACTTGAGCGCACCGAGGACATCCTTGGATCGGCCAGAACCATCTTCGGCTTTCGAGGCACCTTGGTCGGCTTTGCGGCGGAAACGGAAAACCTCGTCGCCCACGCCGAGGACAAGCTTTCGCGCAAGGGATGCGACCTAGTGATCGCGAATGATGTCTCTAAGCCCGGCGTGGGGTTTGACAGTGCAGAAAACGCCGTCACTCTCTGCCTCCGCGGCGGCCAGACCCAGGTTCTGCCGCAGCAAACCAAGACCGCGCTGGCGGCTGAGCTCATCCGTTTCATCACCAGCCTCGTCACCCCCCGATAAACCTCCCGTGTCCGACCTTCTCTCCATCGCCCTCGACGCCGCCTCGCAGGCAGGCCAGCTCATCAAAAGCAACTTCGGCTCCGATCTCACCGTCAACGAGATGCAGCGCCATGACATCAAGCTGGAGCTTGATGTCCGCAGTCAGAAGCTCATCACGGAGATCATTCTGAAAAATGACCCAACCCATGCGATTCTGGGCGAAGAAGAGGGTGATGTGGGCGGCGATGGTGATGTCGAATGGATTGTCGATCCCATCGACGGCACGGTGAACTATTTCTTCGGGATCCCGCACTTCTGCGTCTCCATTGCGGCGCGCAACCGCAGCACCAAGGAGATGCTGCTCGGCGTGATCCATGACCCCATGCAGAATGAAACCTGGAGCGTGGTCCAAGGCGGAACACCGATGCTGAATGGCAAGCCCATCCAGGTGAGCCCTCGTGCCACCATGGGCGAGGCTGTGGTGACCGTGGGCTTTTCCAAGAGCAAGTCGGCCCTGGACGCCGGCTTCGAACGCTACAAGCGCATCGCTTACGACGTCCGCAAGACCCGCATGCTCGGCAGCGCCGCCCTGGCACTGGCCTACATCGCCTGCGGACGCCTGGATGCCTATGTGGAGGAACAGATCAGCCTCTGGGACATCGCCGCAGGGGTGATGCTGGTCGAAGCCGCAGGAGGTAAAATCTCCACTTCACCCAGCACCGTGAAGCCCGGAACCATGTTTATCTGCGCCTGGAACGGCCAGCTGCCGATCGAGAGCTACCTCTGATCGGTCGTCACCGGCAGGGCTTGAGGTCATTCCACACCGTTCACGACGTTCTCAAGCCTGGCCCCCGTGACCGCCGCCAGCGCAATGCGCGCCGAAGTGCTCCTCATTTCAATCTTGGACTCCACGCTGCAAAAGGCCGCGTGACAAGTGGCGATGAGGTTCGGCGTCGCGGCCTCGACCTCACTGCGCAGTGGTTCGTCCTCGATCACATCGAGTCCTGCACCGGCGATGCGGCCTTCCCACAGCGCCGCGAAGATGGCCTCCTTCTTAATGATGCCGCCCCGCGCGGTGTTCACCACAAACGCGCCCGGCTTGAGCAACGCCAGCTCACGCTCTGCGATGAGGTGACGTGTCTCGCGGTTCAGCGGGCAATGCAGCGACAAGACGTCACTGTGCATGAGCAGTTCTTCGAGCGACTGAACGCGTGTGACACCCACGGCTTTGTCCGCGCCATTTGGAAGATACGGATCATGAAACAGCACCCGGAAGCCAAGCGCCTTGGCCCGCAGTGCGGTCGCTGTGCCTATGCGCCCGAGGCCGACGATGCCGAATGTCAGCTCGCGCAGCCGCCGCAGCCTTGCGCCGACCTTGATGTTCCACCCCAGCTGCTTCGCCTCTGTATCCAGCGGGAAAAGCTGGCGGCATAAGGCCATGGCAAGCGCGATGGCATGGTCCGCCACCTCCTCCGTGCCGTAATCTGGCACGTTGCACACCGCGATGCCGCACTCCCGCGCCGCCGTGATGTCCACGCTGTCGAAGCCGACGCCATTGCGGATGATCGCCCGGCAGTTCCTGAGCCTTGCAATCCCCTGCGCCGTCAAAGGCATGTTGTGCCAGATGATGATGGCATGGGCTCCCGCGATCTCGTCATCAAGGTCTGCGTCCGTGTCACAGAGGTGCCTCGTGACCTTGGCAGAGCTACCGATGATGGCCTTTTCAATGGCGGACTCGGCATCGCCCTGAGGAGCCGTGCGCCAGTCGATGATGGCGATGTGAGGAAGGCTCATGTGATGATCTGCTTGATGACATGGCCATGCACATCGGTGAGACGACGCTGGATGCCGTTGTGGTAGTAGCTGAGTTTTTCGTGATCGAGACCGAGAAGGTGCAGCGCGGTGGCATGCAGGTCGTAGCAATAGGCCGGGTCTTCGGCAGCCTTGAAGCCGAGGTCATCCGTGCTGCCGTAGGCCGTGCCGCCTTGAATGCCACCACCCGCCATCCAGGCGGTGAAGGCACCCGGATTGTGGTCGCGGCCCTTGCCTGCGCCCTGCGCGGCAGGCTGGCGGCCAAACTCAGTGGTGCAGATCACCAGCGTGCTTTCCAGCAGGCCTCGCGATTTGAGGTCCATCAGCAGCGCCGCGGCGCCGGCATCGAGAATGGGCCCCCAGTAGCCGTGATCGCGCACAAGGTCCTCATGGCTGTCCCAGTTCGGGCGGATCTTCTTGGCGGTGGTGTTTTCAGCACCACAGAAAAGCTGCACGAAGCGCACCCCGCGCTCCACCATGCGCCTGGCCAGAAGGCACTGGCGCCCGAACGGCCCGATGTCCTCATGGTCGAGCTGATAGAGCTTCTTCGTGGCTTCGGTCTCAGCGTTGACATCCGTGGCCTCAGGCGCGCTGAGCTGCAAACGTGCAGCGAGCTCATAGGCGGCGATTCGGGCCTCGAGTTCCGAGTTGTCGGGCCTTGCCGCGGCATGCTGGCGGTTGAGCACCTGGAGAAACTCACGGCCTTTTTGCTCCGAACCTTCCAGGTAGCCTTTGGGCGGAAAAAGATCGGCGATCGGCGGCTTTTCCGCATCGGTGGCGATCACGGTGCCTTGGTGAATTGCGGGCAGGAAGCCTGCCCCCCAGTTCAAAACACCACCGGGCGGCAGGCCGCGTGGATCCGGCAGCACGACAAAGGCCGGCAGGTCCTCGCTGAGGCTGCCGAGGCCGTAGGTGACCCAGGCGCCCATCGTCGGAAAGCCGGGGAGGATGAAGCCGCTGTTCGCCATGAACATCGCGGGACCGTGCAGCGCCGTTTTGCTCTGCATGGAGTGGATGAAGGCCATGTCGTCCACCTTTTGGGCGAGTTTCGGAAACAGGTCGCTCATCCAGCGGCCGCACTCGCCGTGCTGGCGGAACTTCCACCAGCTCTGCTGGCAGTTGCCAGGCTTGGATGCGAAAAACTGCATCTTGCCATCAGGATCGAAGGGCTTGCCCTGCCGCTTTGCCAGCTCCGGCTTGTAGTCCCAGGTGTCCACGTGCGAGAGCCCCCCAGGGCAGAAAATCTGGATCACCGCCCGTGCCTTGGCCGCGTGATGTCCGCCTTTCGGGGACAAGGGACTCGCCGCCGCCGAGGCATCACGATGCAGCAGAGATGCCAGAGCAGCTCCACTGAGGCTTTGAAGGAGGTTGCGGCGGGAATGCGTCATTGAAATTGGTCAGACCAATTTCAAAACGAGTTTCGGAACCTCTTCTTGCAGCCACGCTGGACCACCCAGCCTCATTTTTGCGTTCACCCGACAGCCTCAGGGACAGTCCTGCGGACGAAGGATGCGCAAACTCCCCTTCTGCGACCGTATGCTGCCGGTCATGTCTCGATCCAGCCTTCTTGCAGTCTCGCTTTCGTTGCCTTCCCTGCTCACCGCCGCACCGGTGAACTATGAGAAGGAAGTGCTGCCATTCCTGAAGGACAACTGCATCGCCTGCCACAACAAGACGACCACCAAGGGTGGCCTGAACATGGAGACGCCTGAGCTAATGAAGAAAGGCGGAGACAATGGCGCGAGCATCGAGCCAGGCGCAGGAGCCAAGAGCCTCGTCTGGCAGGCGGCGGCCGGTCATTGGGACTCTGAAATGCCGCCCAAGGGCAACAAGGTGGGGGCGACGCCGCTGGATGAAGCCGAACTTGCCCTGCTCAAGCAGTGGATTGACGAAGGAGCCCACCATGCCGCCAAGCAGGAGCGCCAGATTGCCTGGGAGCCGCTTCCGGCAGCCTTCGCGCCCATCTTTGCCTGCGATGTCACCCCCGATGGCAGTCTGGCCGCTGCAGCACGGGGCAATCAGATTGCCCTCTACCATCTGCCCACCGGCGCTTTGGTCACACGTCTGACGGATGAGACCCTCATCAAGTCCGGCCTCTACAAGAAGCCCGGCGTGGCACACCGGGACATCGTGCCGACACTGCTTTTCACTCCCGACGGCCAGCGGCTGCTTACCGGCAGCTATCGTGAAGTGAAGGTTTGGAAACGGGTGGACATCACTCCCCGAACCGTGGCCACGACGAAGCCCGCCAGCACAGGTGGCAAGTTCAAGCTCAGCCCCACCCCAGTAGCAGACGGCGTGTCCCTCATGGATCAGGCCACAGGCAAAGCCCTGCGTGAACTCAAGCATGGAGCCAAGATCACGGCCTACAGCCTCAGCGCAGACGAGCAGAAGATCGCCACGGCGGGTGCCGACCACAAAATCAAGATCTGGGAGACGGCGACGGGCAAGCTGATGCTGGAGATCGTCAGCCAGGCCGAAGCAGATCGGCAGGTGGCTGAGAAGGCGGCCCAGCTCGCCAGAGCCACCATGGAAACCGTCTGGAAAAACGAGATGATCAAGAAGGCCGAGAAGGACGTGACCGACCTCGCCGCACGCCTGAAGAAGGCCCATGAACTGGCTGACCTCGCCAAAAAGGCTCTCGAGGAGAAGAAAAAGGACATTCAGCCCAAGACTGAGGCTCAGGCCGCTGCAGCCAAGGCACTCAAAGAGGTCGAAGACCAGATCGCCAAGCTGCCACAGGGCACCAAGCCCGATGAAGCACTGGCGAAGAAGCTGACAGAATCCCGCGACAAGGCTGACAAGGCGGCGAGCGCACTCAAATTAGCCCAGGAAACCCTGGAGCGCGCTGAGACCGCCATCACCGACACCGCCAACGAGATCAAGGTTGTGACCGATGCTAGCAGCAAGGCCAGTCAAGCGGTCACAGCCGCCAAGGCTGCCGCTGAGCAGGCCAAGAAGGATCAGGAAGCCGCCACCGCAGCCAAAGCCGCGGCTGACAAAGCCCGGACAAGCTCGGTCCCCGAATTGATGTCACTGGCGTTTTCACCGGATGGCCAGCAGCTCGCGGGCCTCGACGGCTCCGAGCAGGTCTTCACCTGGGCGGTGACCACCGGCAGGGGCATTGGCAAAGCCGTCGTTTCCGCCGCAGGCAAGGGCGCAAGCTTGAGCTGGCCCGGATCGGAGGGATGCATCACCACCGGCGACAAGGCCAGCGTGCTGGTGCCTGACCCTGCCAAGGCCGCCTGGAAGCTGGAAAAGACGCTGGGCAGCGGCGATGGCAAATCTCCCATCACCGACCGGGTGAATGCGCTCGATCTGGCCCCAGACGGCCGCACGCTGGCCGTCGGCTCAGGCGAACCTTCACGCAGCGGCGACATCTCCCTCTGGGATCTGACCTCGGGCAAGCTCACGGCGCGTTACGATGAGCGGCACCTCGACACGGTTCATGCCCTCGACTTCTCTCCTGACGGCAAACTGCTAGCCTCAGGGGGGGCCGACAAGGCCGTGCGGATCACGGAGCTGAGCAGCGGCAAAATGGTGAAGCTTTTTGAAGGCCACACCCACCATGTGCTGGGGCTTGGCTGGCGCGCCGATGGCAGGCTGCTGGCCAGCTCCGGAGCCGACAATGTCGTCAAAATCTGGGACTGGACCACCGGCGACCGCCGCAAAAACGTGGAAGGCTGGGACAAGGAGGTCACCGCGCTCCGTTACCTGCCTGGAGCAGATGCCGCCGCCACCACTGCCGGTGACGGCAAGGTGCGTCTCATCAACAGCGATGGGGGCGAAGTGAAAAAGCTGTCCGGGGCCGCGGATTTCATGAACAGCCTTGGCCTGACACAGCATGGCGAAATGCTGGTGGCCGGTGGTGAAGACGGCGTCCTCCACGTCTGGGATCTTGCCAGCGCCAAGGAGACCGCCACGTTCAAAGCCGACGCCCCTTAGAATGCCTCAAGGTCCGGTCTTCAGGCTGCTGAGGGCAATCACGGCCATTTCCGCGCTGTTGTAGTTGCTGCCGCGCCCGCCGTTGTTGGAAAAGCCAACATACAGCCTGCCATCGTGCTCAATGGCGCAGGGATAGGACAGGCTGGCCTTGGCATTCGATTCACCAGGCCCCTCATGCACGGCATGGCGGATGACGAAGACCCTGCTGAAGACTTTCTGGCCGGGCTCACTGACAGCGATCGTGAGAGGAGACCTGCGGCCACCATTACTGGCCGCGTTGGTGGCCACCAGATAGTACTGCCCCGTGCTCAACATGCCAGCCGCAGGCTTGGAGGTGGTCATCGGCAGGTTGCTCTCGCCCATGACAGTCCAGGTGCGCCCGTAGTCCTGGCTGCGCGCCGTCAGTGCGAGCGGCTTGCCGCCATAGCGGGAGATGTTCAGCACCTCAGCCCCCTGCACGATGATGGAGGATTCACCCCACATCCTCACGCCTTGATGAACCGGGATGGAGACAAAGTCCCAGCGGGTGAAATCATCGCCGTGGCTGATGGCCACCGCCGCAGGGTGAGTGCCCTTTTCGGAATACACCCCGGCGCTGATGCCCGGCATGATCCAGTTCCCATCCGCCATTCGCACAGGCTGGTTGAGTGCCCAGAAGCCGTTTTCCACCACGACGCCGTGCTTGATCCATTTTCCACTGACCTCATCGAGAGAATAGGCGCGGGTGTGGATGCGCTCCATCTTGCCGTAGTAGGCTCCATGAAAGGCCCAAAGCCTGCCCTGATGGGAAAGGAACACGCCATGGCTCACGGCAAGATCCTTTTCATCGCCGGCATCAATGACCTGGAGCGGCCCCCAGGTACTGCCGCCATCCTCGCTCACCCGATACTGCGCCTCCTCCGTCACGGTGTTCTCCTCCCCCAGGTTATGCCCGATGGAGGCATAGAGACGGCCTTTGTGCCAGGCCAGTCCGACACCGTGCAGGAAGGTGTAGCCATCGCCTTGCTTGTCCCACTTCTTGATCACGTGAAACTCCACGTCCTTCAGCACCGGCAGTTCAGCGGCCACGCCGAGCTTCCGTGCATCATCCCAGAGCGGAAATCCGGCCAGCTTGGGCTTGGGGAGGTCATGAACCGCCGTCACCGGCCGGTAGCCAGCCTTCACCTCATCCGCCGTCCAGGCGCGAGGTTCGATCTTCAAGTCATCCAGCGCCCCGTGGAAGGTCTGGCGTGCATGACCCGCATCCCAAATGCCTCCGAGCGTGACCGGCGTGGCATGATTCGGCAGCTTCAGGGCCAGCTTCGCCTCGCCCACCTGATCGCCATTGAGGTAAAGCGCCGCCCTGGCCGGGCTGATGACCAGCACGGCCTGATGCCAGCGTCCGGCATCGACCGGCTTTTTGCCTGCAATCACCGTCCATCCCTGCTGCCGCAGGTGGGCACGCACCGTGCCATCCGGCTCCAGAGTGATCCCCCATGCACGCTCATTGCTGGAATAGCGGTTCTTGCCCACGATCATCTGCTGCGAGCCTTCAGGCTGATAGGCGTTGAACCAGACGGACACGGTGAAGGCCTCCTGCGCACCCAGTGCAGCACTGTCACGCAGCTCCAGCACGGAGGAGCCATCAAGCACGAGGCTCTGCTGCACCGCGCCTTGGGCCACCCGGGCCTGCCCTCGGGCCATGATGGAGCTGTCCAACTGGTCGAGAGTCCATGAGGCAGGCTCCGCGAGGAGCATGCATGGCGTCAGCAGGGCATGGGCGAGAAGTCGTTTCATGAGTGTGGCGGACGAGAACGAAGCGAGAAAGCCGACTTCTGTTTGCGACCTGGGTTTTGCGCGGGTTATGTTAACTCACTTTCCTGCCACCCCGCCTCATGTCAGCCGCCAAAGCCAGTCTTCAGGATGTCGCACGTGCCGTGGGGGTTTCCATGATGACGGTCTCGCGTGCCCTGCGGGGTGCTCCAAAGGTTTCTGCCGAAACCCGGGAGAGGGTGCTGGCAGCCGCGCAAAGGCTGAACTACCAGCCGGACCCGCATCTGGCGCGCATGATGGCCGTGGTGCGAGGACGAAAAAGAGTCCGCCTGCGGGCAGTCATCGCCGTGATCCGGGAGTTCGTGCCCAAGGATGAGCTGCTCAGCCCCTCCTACCAGTATGTGCCGATCGAGGACATCCGCCGCCGCGCCGAGGGGTATGGCTATGCCGTGGAGGAGTTCTGGCTGGGCAGGGAGGGCCTCACCCCGAAGAAGCTGCAGAAGATCCTGCATGCACGCGGCATCGAGGCGGTGCTCGTCTCGCCACAGAGCACGGAGCTGCCATGCAGCCGGCTCGACTACACCGGTTTTGCAGCGGTCATGTTCGGCCATGCCATGCGCCAGCCCGCCCTGCACCTCTGCGCCGGGAACATGAACCTCGGCATCCAGATGGCGGCGGCCACGCTGGCCGCACGCGGCTACCAGCGCATCGGCGTGGCCATCACCCGATGGATTGATGACCGGTCGGAAAATGGCTACAGCGGCGGCTGGTTCCACTTTCAGCAGGGACTGCCGGAATCACGGCGCGTGCCCATGCTGCTGCTGGCTCACAACAACCTCAGCCGGAGCTTCAACACCTTCTCGGAATGGATGCGCACGCACCAGCCCGATGCCCTGATCAGCTTCGACACACACGTTCCCGGATGGCTGAAGCGCCTCGGCCTGCGCATCCCGGAGGACATTGGTTTCGTCGTGCATGACTGGACCGCCGCCATGCAGGGGTATGCCGGCCTTTACCAGCGGCGGGACCACCTCGCGGCAGCAGCCGTGGACATGATCGTCACCCAGCTCACGCAGCATGAGCAGGGCGTGCCCGAGGTGCCACGCCAGCTCACGATTCCCCCGCTGTGGATCGAAGGCCCCAGCATCCGGCCGGAGCCATCGCATTAGGCCCCGATCACTTCGCCTGCAGCGCTGCCACTTCCTCCGCACGAAGGGCACGATCAAAAACCGCCACCTCGTCCAGACGGCCTTCCCAGCCGGAGTCATGGTCGCTGCGGCCGCCGAAGAAGACCGACGGGATGCTGCTGGCAGGGAGCTCGCCCTCCATCTCCAGCTGACCATCCAGATAGACCCGCACCTGGCTGCCTTCACGAACCAGGGTGACCTGCTTCCAGGTCCAGCGTGGGATCTCGGTCTTGCCCGTCAGGCTTCGGCCCGCCAGAAGGACCAGCCGCCCCTGACGGTCCACTCCCAGATGCTCGCCATAGGCGCTGGTGCCGTGATTGTGATCGCGCGAATAGAACCAGCCCGTGATGTCGCGCACTTGGTTGGGCATGCCGTTCCACAACCAGAGGGAGACCGTGTAATTTCCAGTCACATCCCCCAGGCTGGCCGCCAGCCTTCCGCCGACGAAATGAGGCGCGCGGTTCACATCCTGGCCACAGAACCGGTCTGAATGCGGACCATCCAGGTAATAGGCCACGCCCCCTTCGTAGGTACCGTGACGCTGATGGCCGCTCTCATCCGAGGCGAGCGGGCCGCTGAACTCGTTCAAGCGCCACCAGAGCGCCGGCTTCAGTCCTGCCAGAGCCTTCGTGGCGGGCCCGGCATCCAGCCCATACGGCTGGCGCGGTGCGCCTGACACCGTCTCCAGGAGGCTGATGGCTGCCTGGGCGATCTTCGGCTCCGCCATCACTTCCAGCCCGGCGCTGCGTGCCGCCCAGGTGTTGTAGCCGCCCCAGGCATGCATTTCCGGCGGCGGGATGTAGCCGTCGCCGCCATTGGCCAGCTCAATCACGATGTTGTTCGGCAGCGGGCTGGCAGCCTTGATCTTCAGGCCGGTGATCGCGTAGGTTTCGTTCGGCGTTGTGGCGATGCCGATGTCCCCGATGCGCAGTGCCTGGACCACAATCTCCGTCTGCTGGCGCTCGTGCAGGATGATCTGCTCGCGGGCATACACTTCGGTCGGTGTCTTGGCCAGGCGGTCGCCCATCTCGGCCACGATGCGCTGCGCCCATTCCAGCCGCTGCTTGTCCGGCACGCGGTAGTTCAGGGTCATGCGCTTCTCCGCCATCGCGACATCCACATCGTGCCGGTACTGGATGCTTGCGTAGGCCTTCATGGCGATGTCCAGCAGGCCCTGGGTGTATTCATCGATCGTGGGCTTCGGGCGGTCCTTCTCAGGCACCTTGTAGTCCACCCGGTAGATGTCCCCGCTGCAGCCATGGGACATGATGCCCACCATCTTTCCCTGCGGATCAATCCGCTGCTTCAAGCCTTCCGAGAACAGGCCGAAGTAGTCCGCGCTGATGTCCTTGTCGCCAAAGTAGTGCATGGAGAAGTTGCCGAGCACGGCCAGGGGCTTGCCGTCCTTGGTCTGAACGGAAATGAGGGAAAGGTCCGGATCTTCCGGTCCAGATTCACCCGTCACATCATCCCAGATCCGGCCGGAATGCATGTTGGCACGCACGCTCATGTTGCCGAAAGGATCTTCCGCCAGCTTGTCCGGCCTGCGGATCCACTGACGAAGCGCCGTGAACTCCGCTGCGTTCGCCTTCGCAAAGCCGATGCGTGCGGGCACCATCGCCTTCTGGGCGGTCACGATGGCCTCCACGAGCTTCTCCTTCAAAAAGGGGACGTAATCCGGGTCCGGCTCCGTGCCCAGGCATCCCATGGAGGAGGGCACCGAATGCGCATGCGTGGCCGAAATGAGCAGGCGGTCCGGCGGAATGCCCGTCTTCTGCGCTGCGATGGCCTTTGCCTCGTCCAGCAGAGGGCGCCCCATCATGCAGGAGTCCGCCACCACGATGGCCACCTGCGTCTTGCCATCACCAGCCACGATGGCACGGGCATGGATGCGTGTGTTGATCTTGTCCACGTAGCGGCTCAGCATGCCGCCGTTCACCAGCACGGGCAGCTTGGGCGGCGTGATGTCCACCACCGCGGCACCGGCTTGAAACTCGGCACGCAGGGATGGCACCACCAGGAGGAAGGCAAGGGGCAGAAGACGATGGATCATGACCCGGACACATACGGTCCAGAGCCTGGGCCTTCTGGTCGCCGAATCACGACAACCCCTGCAAATATGATTCACCCCGCACCGACCACGGATGAAGCAGCACGAAAAAGCCCCGGCGGCCTTCCGCAGGCCTCACCGGGGCTTTCACGTGAGTTGTCAGCTTACAGGCGGCGCTCGCGCACCTCGGCGGTGATCTCTTCCAGGAACTGCGCCACGGGCTTCACACCGAGGTCGCCCTTCTTGCTGTGGCGGACGGCCACGCTCTGGGCGGCGGCTTCTTTTTCACCCAGCACGAGCATGTAGGGCACCTTGTCGAGCTGGGCCAGACGGATCTTGGCACCGATCTTGTCAGCATCGTTGTTCAGCGTCACACGCAGGCCGGCGGCCTTGAACTGCTCAAAGACCTCGTTCGCAAAGGCGTCCACCTTCTCACTGATGGTGAGGATGCGCACCTGCTCAGGGGCGAGCCAGGCCGGGAAGTGACCGGCGAAGTGCTCGATCAGCACGCCGGTGAAGCGCTCCATGCTGCCAAACGGCGCACGGTGGATCATCACCGGGCGGTGCTGCTTGTTGTCCGCGCCGGTGTAGCTCAGGTCAAAGCGGATCGGAAGCTGGTAGTCCACCTGCACGGTGCCGAGCTGCCATTCGCGGCCGATGACGTCCTTGATGACGAAGTCGATCTTCGGACCATAGAAGGCGGCCTCGCCGGGCTCCTCACTGAAGGGCACGCCGAGGGTCTTCGCAGCCTCACGGCAGGCGGCTTCGGCACGGTCCCACTGCTCAGGGCTGCCGGTGTATTTGCCGCTGTCAGGATCACGCAGGCCCACACGCACCCGATAGTCGCTCATGCCAAGGGTGTTCAGCACGACTTTCACGAGGGAAAGGCAGCCGAGCACTTCGGCAGCCACTTGATCCTCGGTGCAGAAGAGGTGGGCATCGTCCTGGGTGAAGCCACGCACGCGGGTCATGCCGTTCAGCTCGCCGCTCTGCTCCCAGCGATACACCGTGCCGAACTC
>CALDGV010000811.1 GCA_937941745.1 uncultured Prosthecobacter sp.
CGTCGGGGGCGGCGGGGTTTTCCAGCAGGTGCTGCTGCATGTAGAGGGCGAGCTGGTCCGGCTGGCGCGGGAACATTTCGGCGAGCTTCAGCAGGTTCAGGAAGAGCATGAGCTGCAGGTTTTCGCGGGCGAGCTTCTTGCCTTCCTGCGAGACCGTCTTGGAGCCGGTGGAGGCCTCGCTGGCCTGATAGATCGTCACCCAGTTGTTCTTCAGGCTGGTGGCCAGGGCGAGGGTGGCGGGAGCCAGGCTGGCCTGATGCGTGGTGGCGGCGTTCAGCAGCGTCTGGAGGTGGCTTTCCACCTGGTCATCCCGGCAGCTCTGGAAGATGGTGCGGCCCTGCGGCAGGGCCTCCAGCAGGATGGGGGAATCCGCCCCAAAGGCGGCGATGAAGCCGGCTTCCACCCGCTTCACCTCGGCGGGGATGAGGGCGCGGTAGTCGTCCTTGGCCTGCTTGCGCGCCTTGCGCACGCCGAGCCGGCCCTGGTCGTCCGTCACGCAGTCCTCCACCACGCCCAGGGAGCTGGTGGTGGCCGCGATGCGGGCCGTGAGCTCGCCCCCGGGATTGTTCGCGCTCATGCGCTGCAGGTGGTCGGTGGTGAAGGCGACCAGCTCAGCCATGCTGATGCCCGGATCATCAAAGGGGTTTTCCAGGAAGGAGGCCAGGGATCTCATGGTGGTAGGATGGGCATCGGGTGAGTCCCAGCGCACTCCGGAGTCGAAAAAAGCGAAATTCCAGCGTGCCATGAGACGGTTGAAGGGTCGATTTTCAGTAACCGCAGGCTTTTTAGCGAAAAATGCCCGGCGAAGTCGAGAAAAAGTTAAGCGAAAACCTCAACCCAATCTCAAAACCCTCTTTCTTTGGGCCTGGGCATGGGCTCAGGCCTCCATCCTGACCAAGGTTCACCGCAGGTTTCACCCCCGCCATTTCAGGGGATGCCGAGCCTTTTCCCCGGCGGTTTCAGGCCAAAAAACCCCTTCCCAGGGCTTCCGGAGGGCGGAATCGCCCGATGAATCCCCCAAAAACACCTCTCATCAGGCCCAAAAACCGGGGAACTGCCTGGAAAGCCACTGTGGATTTCCCCAACGACCGGGGAACTCTTTGGAAAGCCCCTGCGATTTCCCCAACGACCGGGGAACTCCTTGGAAAGCCCCTGCGATTTTCCCAACGACCGGGGAACTGTTTGGAAGGCACCTGCCATTTTCTCAGCGACCGAGGAACTGTTGGGGAGGCAGCCACAGGTTCCGACACCCCCTCCAAAGCGGTTAAAACCGGGCTGCGGGTGGCGTTTGCGTTTCATGCGCCTGATTGCCTGCCTCTTCCTTTTCGCCCTGAGCCTCCATGCTGCGCCGGAGACGGTGATGGTGACGATGCGGGATGGGGTGAAGCTGGCCACGGACATCTACAAACCGGCGGGCAGCACGGAGAAGCTGCCGGTGATCCTCACGCGCACGCCTTACAACAAGGCCGGCGCGAAGAAGCAGGGCGAGTACTTCTCGCAGCATGGCTACATCTTCATCGCGCAGGACACGCGGGGACGCTACGCCAGCGAGGGTGTGTGGCACTGGATGACGGACGACGGCCAGGATGGCGTGGACTGCGCGAAGTGGATCATCTCGCAGCCTTGGAGCGACGGGCAGATCGGCATGATCGGCACGAGCTACGTCGGCGGCACGCAGCATGCGATGGCGCTGGAGAAGGCGCCGGGGCTGGCCACGGTGATCCCGGTGGATGCGGTGTCGAACTGCGGCGTGCAGTCCATGCGCAACGCGGGCGCCTTTGAGATGCGCTTCTGGAACTGGATCATGCTCAACGGCGGCAAGGGCAGCAACGCGGCGCAGGATCCGGCCACCGAGGCCGTGCTGAAGGAGATGGCGGACAACCGCTTTCATTATCTGGCCAACCTGCCGCTGCGTCCGGGCCTCACGCCGCTGAAGCTTGCGCCGGAATACGAGGACTGGCTCGTCAAAGCCATGCGCCACGGCACCAACGATGCCTTCTGGCGGCAGAACAACATCCTCGACCATGCCGCAGACTACAAAGACATGCCGGTGCTGCTCGTCGGCGGCTGGTATGACTCCTGGGCGGGCAACACAACGGCGAACTTCCGTGCGCTGACGCCGGTGCTGAAGAGCGCGGTGCACCTCATCATGGGCCCGTGGATTCATGGTCAGCAGGCGAAGAGCACGCACGGCATGACCGACTTCGGCCCGGAGGCGGCGATTGCGGATGAACTCGCCTGGCGCACGAGCTGGTATGACCACGTCATGAAGGGCAAGCCGAGCCCCTTTGCCAAAAAGGTGCGCTACTTCACCATGGGCACCGGCGATGGTCACAAGACGCCCGAGGGAAAACTCTTCCACGGCGGTCAGTGGCATGAGACCGACACCTGGCCGCCCGCAGGCACGGAAAGCACGCGGTTCTACCTCGGCGGCGATGGCGTGCTCTCGACGCAAAAGCAGTCCGGCAGCTCCAGCTACACCTTTGACCCGAAGAACCCCGTGCCGACCATCGGCGGGAACATCTCCAGCGGCGATGGCATCATGCTGCAAGGCGCGTGGGACCAGCGCGGCGGCCCGCATGTGTGGAACTGGCCGCAGCCGCTGCCTCTCTCGGCCCGCAACGACGTGCTCGTCTTCCAAACCGCGCCGCTGGAGAACGATCTCGAGGTTACGGGCGAGCTCGAAGTGAAGCTGTGGGTCTCCTCCGACTGCGTGGACACGGACTTCACCGCGAAGCTCATCGACGTGCATCCTGCCAGCGCCGACTGGCCCGGCGGTTTCGACCTCAACATCGCCGACGGCATCTGCCGCGCCCGCTTCCGCGATTCACTCAAAGAGGAGAAGCTCATGAAGCCCGGCGAGATCTACCCGCTGACCATCCGGCTGTATCCCACGAGCAATGTCTTCAAAAAAGGCCATCGCATCCGCGTGGACATCAGCAGCAGCAATTTCCCGCGTTTCGACGTGAACCCGAACACGGGCGAACCGCTGCAGCAGCATCGCCGCACGAAGAGTGCACTCAACACCATCCATCACGATGCCGGGCATCCCTCGCACATCGTGCTGCCGGTGATGAAGCGGTGAGGGCAAAAGCGCGGCTTTTGTGCTTTCAGGCGGCGGCGGATCTGGCTAGCACTGGCAGGCAACTGCCATGGCCCAAGCTTCCCCTGCCCTCACGGATTTTTCAGACCGGCTGTCGCCCATGGTGGTGAAGGAGCTGCGCCAGGGGCTGCGCACGCGGGCCTTCACGGGGACGCTGCTGCTGCTGCATCTGGGGCTGATCCTGATCACGCTGATGGCGGGCGCGGCGGGGAACGTGGAGGACACGCGCTGGATGTATGACGGCATCGCGACGGTGACGCTGTGCCTGGTGCTGCCGTTCCGGGTTTCCAACGCCATCTCGGAGGAGGTGAAGCTGAACACGCTGGACATGCTGATGCTGACGCGGCTTTCCAGCGGCCGCATCGTCTTTGGCAAATGGGCGGCGGTGGCGGTGCAGTCGCTGCTGATCGCCGTGAGCCTGCTGCCCTACCTCGTGGCGCGCTATGTGCTAGGCGGCCTGGAGCTGGGCACGGAGCTGCTGATGCTGGGCTCGAAATGGCTGGCGGGCATCCTTTTTGCCGCCCTTCTGGTGATGCTCTCGACCCTGCGGCAGGCCTGGCTGCGGATGATCCTGACGGCGGTGCCGGTGTTCTTCGGGATGATCGGGGTGTCGGGCTACTTCATGTTCTTCCTGATGAGCCGCGCCTCGGGCGGTGGCACGCCCCCCTGGGGAGGCGCGCCGGTGGAAGGGTGGATGATCGCGCTCGGGCTGCTGTTCAGCGCCTGGATCATCTGTGCCTGCCTGAGCCTGGCGGCCTCACGCATCGCCCCGCCTGCGGAGCCGCTGGCCTGGCTGAAACGCCTGGTGAACCTGGCCATGTTCCTGACGCTGCTGCTGGTCTTTGCCGCCACGAGGAACCCGAGCGTGCTCGCCATGGCCTCGGTGGTGATCGCTTTCCTGAGCCTGGACGTGCTCACGGAGACCTTGAATGACGTGCCCTCGGCCTATGCCGGCTTTTACCGCCGGGGCTGGCTGGGAAGGCTGGCGATGCCGTTCCTGGCTCCCGGCTGGGCCTCGGGCTTCTGGGTCACGCTGGCAGGCACGCTGCTGATGGCGGGCGCCAGTGCCAGCACCGGCGGCTTCTCAGATGCCGCCCAGGTGTTGCTGACGGCCTGCACCGCCTGGATGATCAGCGTGCTGTTTCAGCTCCTGCCCACGCGGCATTCGCCCGATCCGCTGCCGGTCTTCCTGGTGATGGTAGTGCTGCTCTACCTGCTGGCGGGCATGGTTTCCGGCGCGGCGGTGCTGCTGGCCAGGACCTCCGGAGGCATCCCGTGGATGCTCGCCGCCTTTCCCCCGGCTGCGCTGCTCGGCTGGAATGCCGTGACCGGGACTTCCGCACGTGAGTCGTTCCTGCAGACCTCGCTGCTGGCCGGCAGCCTCTGGCCCCTGCTGCATGCCATCTGGGCGCTGCGTGCCTGGAAAAGGCTGCAGCCGGTGCGGCAGGAGGCGCAGCAGCTCGCAGCGGAACCCTGATTTCAGGCTGGCCAGCCTGGGCGGGATATGAACAATCCAGGCACTCACCGCCATGAAATACCTTCTCGCACTCGACCAGGGGACCACCAGCAGCCGCAGCATCGTGTTTGATCCGCAGGGAAAGGTGGTGGCGGTGGCGCAGCGTGAGTTCACGCAGCACTACCCGCAGCCGGGCTGGGTGGAGCATGATGCGGAGGAGATCTGGCAGACCCAGCTCCGGACGGCGAAGGAAGCCCTGAAGAAGGCCGGACTGAAGCCGCAGGATGTGGCCGCCATCGGCATCACCAACCAGCGCGAGACGACCGTGGCCTGGGACCGCCGCAGCGGCAGGCCGGTGGCGCGAGCCATCGTCTGGCAGGACCGCCGCACGGCGAAGTTTTGCGACCAGTTGAAGGCCAGGGGCCATGCGCAGGCCATCACGGCGAAGACGGGCCTGGTGGTGGACGCTTATTTCTCCGCCACCAAGATGCGCTGGCTGCTGCAGAACGTGCCCGAGGTGAAGGCCCTGGCGAAGAGCGGCGACCTGGCCCTGGGGACGATTGATTCCTGGCTGCTGTGGAAGCTCACCGGCGGCCGGGTGCATGCCACCGATGTGAGCAACGCCTCCCGCACGATGCTCTACAACATCGCCTCCTGCGCGTGGGACAAGGACCTGCTGAAGCTGATGGGCGTGCCGGCCTCGGCCCTGCCCGAGGTGAAGCCTTCCAGCGGTGTGCTGGGCGAGACCACCCTGCTCGGCGGCAGCATTCCGATCGCAGGCATCGCGGGCGACCAGCAGGCCGCGCTCTTTGGCCAGGTGTGCACGCAGCCCGGCATGGTGAAGAACACCTATGGCACGGGCTGCTTCATGCTCATGCACACTGGCACGAAGCGCATCACCTCCAAGAACAACCTGCTGACCACCGTGGCCTGGCAACTCGGCGACCGACCGGTGGAGTATGCGGTCGAGGGCAGCATCTTCATCGCCGGAGCCGTGGTGCAGTGGCTGCGCGACGGGCTGGGCATCATCAAGAAATCTTCCGAAGTGGAGGCCCTGGCGACCAGCGTCCCCGATTCAGGTGGCGTGCATGTGGTGCCCGCCTTTGCCGGCCTGGGCGCTCCGCACTGGGACCAGCACGCCCGCGGCCTGATCTGCGGCCTGACGCGGGGCACCACCAAGGCGCACATCGCCCGTGCGGCGCTGGAAGGGATCGCCTACCAGGTCGCGGACATCCTGGAAGCCATGCAGGCTGATTCCGGCGTGAAGCTGAAGGAGCTGCGGGTGGACGGCGGCGCCAGCAACAACAACTTGCTCATGCAGTTCCAGGCGGATCTGCTCGGCGTGCCGGTCGTGCGCCCGGTGATCACGGAAACAACGGCTCTCGGCGCGGCCTACCTGGCCGGCCTGGGTGTTGGCCTGTGGAAAAACCCGACGGAGATCGGCAGCCAGTGGAAGGCCGAGAAAAGCTTCAAGCCCGGCATCAGCAAGGCCAGGCGCGACCATCTGCGGATGGGCTGGTGCGATGCGCTGGAGCGCGCACGAGGTGAATGACCTGCCATGGGAGGCTGCAAAGCCTCCCACGCCCAGAATCCTTCAGGCTCGGAAGCCTCACTTCCGCCACTGCCAGCCTTCATCAAAGAAGCCGGCATCAGCGATGCCGCCCGGAGCGCGGCTTGTCTTCGGCTTGGCAAGGTCCACCACAGCCCAGTCGGGCAGCTTGGCCACCTGACGAGCGTTGTTCAGGTAGTCGTATTCACGGTAGGTGAAGCTGCTGTTGATCACGACATAGCGCTTCGGATTCAGCGGGTTCGGGTAGATGAGGACCGGCGCATGCGTGGCCGCATCATAGGTTTTGCCGTTCGCGGTGAGCTTGCCATCCGCCCACTGGATGGGAAGCTTGGCGATGATGCGGGCCAGCACGGCATTGCTCTTCGGATCGCCCCAGAGGACGAGGTTGCTGGCGGCGATATCCGCATCGGTGATGCTCTTGTCGTCCTTGGCGGGCACATCGCCGCGGAATTGACGACGCCACTCGAACACCGCGCGGTCCATTTCCGCCTTCGTCCATGAAGCGACCTTGTCATTCAGCGCCGCACCCGTGGGTTTGACGAACAGGAAGCTGTCCATGAACGCATCGTCAATGGGCCCGGAGAGGCCGTGCTGCTTGACGAGCCTGCCTTCTTCATGCGCCGTGAGCGCCTGCTGCCACTTGCCGCCGCTGCGGCGAAGGTGCACCACCCAGGAACGGTCCGTCTTCGGGCGGACGACTTCAAGCGGGGCCCCATCAATCTTGACCAGGGGCTTTTCACGCACGCTGAGTGGGCAGTGCCCGGCAGGCATGGCGATCGTCAGCGCCGTGATGTTCTGGGTCTTGAGGGTCACTTCGGCATCACCCGTGATTTCTGCATGAACGCGGGCGCGCTCCCAGTGCTTCTCGAGCTCGTCCACCGTGATCCAGTGCATCTTGTTGTAGCGCAGGAACCAGGTGGTGAAGTGAATCTCCCGCGGCGTGCGGTCACGCCCCACGGCGGCGATGGCGGCCAGGCGCTTCTCAATCTCCACCAGCGAATCCGGATGGATCTTGTGCGCGGTCTGCGGACCAATGATGTGCGTGAGCTCGATGTTCTCCATCCGGAGATGGCGCTCCATGATGTCAGCCGCCTGCTTCTGCTTATCAATCTCGCC
>CALDGV010000812.1 GCA_937941745.1 uncultured Prosthecobacter sp.
TGACCGCTATGCCCACAAAGCCCAGCTGCTGCTCCAGCAGCATGGTCATGAGGTCGTGCCCGTGCATCCCAGGCTCACCCACATCGAAGGTGTGCCCGTGGTCGCCGACCTCGCCGCGGTGGCAGGCCCGGTGGACACCGTGACCATGTATGTCGGTCCGGCCATTTCATCCGGGCTGACCGACAAGCTGATCGCGCTGAAGCCCCGGCGGGTGCTTTTCAATCCCGGCTCTGAAAATCCAGCGCTGGCGGCGGCCCTCGGCCAGGCGGGCATTCAAGTTGAGGAAGCCTGCACGCTGGTGCTGCTGCACACCGGTCAGTTTTCGAGCTGAAAAGCACGCTTGCAGCCCGGCCAGCGGCTCGGGTAAACCGGAGTCCGCAATGATCGCCCGCACTTACTCAGCCACCCTGGTCGGCGTCGATGCCGTGGAGGTCGAAATCGAGTCCTTCGACGGCGGTGGCAATCCCAAGATGTTCATCGTGGGGCTCCCCGATGCCTCGGTGAAGGAGAGCCGCGAGCGTGTCAGTGCCGCCATCGCCTCCTGTGGTTTCGCCATGAACGATGGCACCACCACCGTGAACCTGGCACCGGCGGACTTGAAGAAGGAGGGGCCCGGTTTTGACCTGCCGATCGCCATCTCGCTGATCGCCCATCGCATCAAAATCCCCATCCCCGCGCTCGGGGAAACCGCCATGATCGGCGAACTGGCGCTCAATGGCGAACTGCGGCCTGTGCGCGGACTGCTGGCCGTGGCTCTGGAGGCCCGCAGCAGGGGCCGCAAGCGGCTGCTGGTGCCCAAAATCCAGGCCGCCGAGGCCAGCGTGGTGGCCGGGATCGACATCATCGGCGTGCAGCACCTGCGCGAGGTGGTGGACTACCTGAAAGGCGAGATCGAACTGCCTGCCGAGCCCTGCCGGGCCACGGAGTTCTTCGCCCAGGCGGCGCATTACGACATCGACTTTGCCGATGTGAAAGGCCAGCGCGATGCCAGGCGGGCCATCGAGGTCGCCGTGGCTGGAGGCCACAACATCCTCATGGTCGGCCCGCCCGGCACGGGCAAGAGCATGATCGCCAAACGGGTGGTCACCATCATGCCTTCGATGACTGAGGAGGAGGCCATCGAGACCACCAAGATTCACAGCGTGGGCGGCCTGCTCAGCGAACAGCACGCCTTTGTGGCCACCCGCCCCTTCCGCTCGCCGCATCACACCATCAGCGATGCCGGCCTGCTCGGTGGTGGCACGAATCCGGGGCCGGGGGAGGTTTCACTGGCGCACAACGGCGTGCTCTTCCTGGACGAACTGCCCGAATTTCGCCGCAGCACCCTGGAGGTGATGCGCCAGCCGCTGGAGGACCACCGCGTCACCATTTCCCGTGCCGCCGGCACGGTCACCTTCCCTTCCCTGTTCATGCTCGTCGCCGCCATGAACCCCTGCCAGTGCGGCTTCTTTGGCGACCTGCGCCGGACCTGCCGCTGCACGCCGGTCATGGTGCAGAAATACCGCCAGCGGATCAGCGGCCCGCTGCTGGACCGCATCGACATCCACATGGATGTGCCACTCGTGGACTATCAGGCCCTGAAAAGCACCGAGCCTGCCGAATCCTCTGCGGAGATCCGAGCCCGGGTGGAGCAGGTGCGCAACCTCCAGAACGAGCGCTTCAAAGGCATCCGTGGCGTGCATACCAACAGCACGATGACGCCGCGCCTCATCAAGAAGCACTGCGAGCTCGATGCTGAAGCCGGCGGCCTCCTGGAGCATGCCATGGACCAGATGAACTTCAGCGCCCGTGCTCACGACCGCATCCTCAAGGTCGCGCGCACGCTGGCCGATCTGAACGGGCAGGAGAAAATCGATGCCGCCTGCGTGCTGGAAGCTGTGAACTACCGCTCGCTGGACCGGAATCTCTGGCAATAAGTCAGCCACCCTTTCCGACCATGACCACGATCCTCTGCTTTGGCGACTCGAACACCTGGGGTTTTGTGCCCGAATCCATCTCTGAGCCTTTCCCACGCCGCCACCCGGTGGGCGTGCGCTGGACGAGCCTGCTGACGCAGCATCTGGGGGACAAGTTTCGCGTGATCGAAGAAGGTCAGAACGGCCGCACGACCGTGCATGATGACCCCCTGAACGTGGCCCGGAATGGAAAGGACTACCTGCCCGCCTGCCTGGAGAGCCACAAGCCCATCGACATCGTGGTGATGATGCTGGGCACAAACGACCTCAAGAGCTTTTACAACCTGCCGCCAGGCGAGATTGCCAACGGAGCAGGCATCCTGGCCCGCATGATCCTGACCAGCACGGCCGGCCCGCACAACAAGCCGCCGCGCCTCCTGCTCGTCTGCCCTCCGAAGATCGGCGACCTTTCCCACCTGCCAGACCTGGAGGCCAAGATCCCTCAGGGGGCGGCGCGCAGCCTGCGCTTCCCGCATTATTACGAAGCGCTCGCCGCCTCGCTGCACTGCGCCTACCTGAACAGTCAGGACATCATCGAGACGAGCACCGTGGACGGCATCCACCTGGATGCCGCCGCCCATGCGAAGCTGGCCCACGCCATCGCCGCGAAAATCCACACGATGGTGTGATCTTTACGGCTTGGTCAGATTCGGCGCCCACATGCCGGCCTCCTGCACCTTGGGGGTCACGCCATCGGCGGGGAAGCTGGCCTTGGCCGCTGCCTGCAGCTGCTTGGACAGCTCGGCAAGGGTCGCTGCATGATCGGCCTTCTCCGCGAGGTTGGTGAGCTCTTTCGGATCGGTATCGTGGTCGTAGAGTTCACGGCCTTCGCGGCCCTCATCCCATTCCGTGTAGCGCCAGCGCGGGGTGCGCAGGGAATAGCCAAAAATGCGCTTGCCGTTGTCCCCGGCGGCGGCGCTGGCCCCCATGCGCTTGAAACCGCCGCCGCGCACCACCTGGCTCAAGACCCAGCCACGGCCCGGCTGGGAGGTGTCTTTGAGGATGCCGGCCAGGCTCTGGCCCTGGAGGTTCTCAGGAGCCTTCACGCCGCAAAGCTCGGCCAGCGTGGGGTAAAGGTCGATCAGGCCGACGGGAGCCTTGGCCACACCGCCCTTGGTGATGCCAGGGCCTGCCATGAGCAGAGGCACTCGGGCACTTTCCTCAAACAAGCTCTGCTTCTGCCACAGGCCGTGCTCGCCCAGGTGGTAGCCATGATCACTGGTGAAGACGACGATGGTGTTCTCACTCAGGCCCAGGCGGTCCAGCGCATCCAGCACCACCCCCGCCTGCGCATCCATGAAGCTGATGGCGGCAAAGTAGGCCTGCACGGCCTGCCGGCGAAGGTCGTCCGTGAGCTTGTCCTGCTCCTTCTTGTAGCTGCCGAGGGCATGCTTTGGCAGGTCCTTCTGATCCTCGGCCACTCCCGTGACTACCGGCATCTGTTCCACCGGATAGCCTTCAAACCACTGCTTGGGTGAAACGTAGGGCGTGTGCGGCCGGAAGAAGCCCAGGGCGAGGAAAAAGGGGCGGTCCTTGTCACGTGCGCAGCGCTCCAGCACCCAGGCGGCATCGCGGGCCATCAGGCCGTCCGTATGCTTTTCATCCGGACTGGGGGAAGCATACCAGCTCAGGGTGCCGCCAAAGTTGCCGGGCAGCAGGCTGAAGATGTTCGGCTCATCCAGCAGACGGTCCGCACCCGCCGGGTTCAGCTCCATCTCCCAGGAACCAGGATCATCATGACCATTGGTGCCAATCGAATTGGGCACATTGTAGTGGTAGAGCTTGCCGATGCGCGCGGCAAAATAGCCCGCCTGACGGAAGGCCTGCGGCAGCGAGATGTGGGAAGGGATGGTCTGACGGAAGAGCTGGCTGTTGGCAAGGATGCCCGAGCTGTTGGGATACAGGCCGGTGAGCATCGAATTGCGGCTGGGTCCGCAGAGGGGAAACTGGCAGGCGGCCTTTTCAAAGCGCACTCCGCGGGCGGCCAGCTTGTCCAGGTTCGGCGTCTTCACCTGAGGATGCCCGTAGCAGCCGAGGCTGTTGTTCAGGTCATCCGCGATCATGAAGAGCACGTTCGGCGGCTGGGCAGCCTCAAGGCTGGAAACGCCGCAGGCCACAAGGGCGAGGAAGGAATAAAAGGCAGTGCGCATGGTTGTGAACGCCATCAAACGCCTGCCAGAACCCGGCTTTGCAGCTCATTTTGACGACCCCAGCGCTCCGAACTTCCGCGTGCGATGGCCGGTGAATGTGCGTATTCCCAGCATGACCCTTTCCCGATTCATCCTGAGCTCCGCACGGCACTACTGGCGCGGTCATCTGGGCCTGATGCTGGGGGCTTTCCTGGCCTCCGCCATCCTCAGCGGCTCCCTGCTCGTGGGTGATTCCGTGCGCGCCAGCCTGCGCCGTGTGGCCGAGCTGCGCCTGGGCAAGGTGCAGTCCGGCCTGCTCGGCGGCGACCGCTGGTTCACGGCCGATCTGGCGAAAAAGGCGGGCAGCGAGCCGCTGATCATCGCCGTGGGCTCCACCGCAAATGCCAACGGCAAGGTCCGCGTGAACGGCACCCAGGTCCTGGGCGTGGACGCCGGCTTCTGGAAGCTGAGCGCAAGCAGCAACGCACGGACCTTCGCCCGCAGCGAGGTGCTCGTGAATGAACCGCTGGCCCGCAAACTCGGCCTGAAGGTGGGCGACACCGTCATCCTGCGCCTGGAGCGGCCCAGCGCCATCTCACGGGACGCGCCGCTTTCCGGCTCAACCAACCAGGATGTGTCCCTCCGCCGCCAGGTGGCTGGCATTGTGACACCAGAGGATTTTGGCGCCTTTCAGCTCATCGCCTCCCAGATCACGCCGGACACGGTTTTCGTGGGCCTGGAAGACCTGCAGGTGCAGCTGGAGATGGATGGCAAGGTGAACGCGGCACTGGGTTCACAGCCTGCGGCTTCAGGCACTTCGTTGGAGTCGGCAAAAACGCTGGATGACCTCGGTTTGAAGCTCACACGCGTGTCCGGCGGCCAGAAGGAGTGGGAAGTCAGCACCAGCCGGGTCTTCCTGGATCAAAGCCTGGCGACCAAGCTGCTGAATCGCCAGGGCAGCTACGGCGTGCTAACCTACCTCGTGAACGGCTTGAAGTCCGCCAAGGGCGGCACGCCCTACTCCATGATCACGGCGGTGGACCGCATCGGCGGAGCGGAGCCCGGGATCACCATCACCCAGTGGCTGGCAGAAGACCAAAACCTCGCCATCGGCGATGAAGTGGAGGTCTTTTATTTTGTCGTCGGCCTGGGCCGCGAGCTGAAGCAGGAGAGCGCCAAGTTCAAGGTGCGCGGCATCCTGCCAATGACGGATCCGGAAGTGACCCGGGCCTGGACGCCCGAGTTTCCAGGCGTCTCCGATGTGGACAACTGCCGCGACTGGGAGCCGGGCATCCCGATGGACATGAAGGCCATCCGCGACAAGGACGAGAAATACTGGGACGACTACAAGGGCACGCCGAAAGGTTTCATCACCCTCGCCGAAGGGCAGAAGCTGTGGGCCAACCGCTTCGGCAGGCTCACCGCCATCCGTTTTGCCGATGCAGGCCAGGATGAAGCCGCACTGCGGCAGGAACTGCTCTCCCAGCTCCAGCTTGCCGACATCGGCCTCGTGCCGCGCGACTTCAAAAAGGATGCCGATGCCGCAGCGAAGGGCAGTGTGGACTTTGGCGGGCTCTTCATAGGCCTGAGCATGTTCCTCATCGCCGCCGCACTGGTGTTCGCGGCGCTGCTCTTCCTCTTCACCCTGGAGCGCCGAGCTTCCCAAGTGGGCCTGCTGCTGGCCATTGGCTGGACGACTCGTCAGGTCCGCCGTGCGCTGCTCGGTGAGGCAGGTGTCATCGCCATGATCGGAAGCCTCGCCGGGCTCGGCGGCGGCGTTTTTTACACCCAGGCAGCGCTCGCGGGGCTGCGCGGAGCATGGTCGGGTGCGGCCCAGGGGCTGCCGCTCATCTACGCCGCCAGTCCGGCCACTCAGATAGGGGCCGCCGTGGGCTCCATCCTTATCGTGCTGGGCACGCTGGGGTGGGCCAGCCGCAGGATGTTCGCCAAGTCGCCACGTGAGCTATGGAGTGGCGATGAATCCTCGGCTGAGGCCCGGACCGGCAGGGCAACGGTACTCCGCAGAGCCATGCCTTGGCTGCTCATCCTGCTGTCCATCGGGCTCGTCTTCGCCGCGAAATCCGCCAAGGCTCCTGAAGCCGTGGCAGGCATGTTCTTTGGCAGCGGCATGATGCTGATGATCGCCGGAATCCTCCTGGCGGGCGCCTGGATGCGCCAGGACCGCGGCGCGCTAGCGCAGACGCTGACCCAGATCGGCATGAGAAACATCTCGCGCCGCCCTGCCCGCAGCCTCGCCGTGATCGGCATGATGGCGGGCGGCATCTTCCTGGTCACGGCTGTGAATGCCTTCCGCATGAGCGCCGGCGATGCGACCAAGCCGGATTCCGGCACCGGCGGCTTCGCCCTCATCGGCGAATCCTCCCTGCCCATTTATGAAGACCTGAACAGCAAGGCTGGCATCGAGGCTTTCGGCCTGGATGAAGACCTGATGAAGGACGTGAAAATCGTTCCCTTCCGGGTGCGCGAGGGCGATGACGCGAGCTGCCTGAACCTGAACCGCGCCCAAAAGCCTGTGCTCGTTGGCGTGAACCCGGATTTGCTCGCTGAACGCTTCCGCTTTGCGGGCGGTGATGGCTGGCAGCGGCTGTCTGCGCTCGACGGCATCTTTGACAAAACAGCCACGCCCGAGGGTGTGGAGAAGGTGCTGCGTCCTCTCGACAAGCCGATCCCGGCCAACGTCGCCATCGCCGACCAGGCCACCGCCATGTGGGGCCTGGGGAAAGGCATCGGCGATGCCATCGACTACCAGGATTCAGCAGGAAAAACCTTCGCCATGGAGCTGGGAGGTCTGCTTGGCGGCTCCGTGCTCCAGGGCAAGATGATCACCAGCGAGGCCGCGTTCCTGCAAGCCTACCCTGATGCGGCTGGCTACCGCTTCTTCCTCATCGACTGCCCGAAGGCGAAGGTGGACGAGGTCAGCGCGCATCTGACACGGCAGTTGGAACAGCGCGGGCTGGCGCTCGAACCTGCAAAACAGCGCCTTGAAGCCTTCCTGGCCGTGCAAAACACCTACATCGGCATCTTCACCATCCTCGGAGGCCTTGGCGTGCTGCTGGGCACCGCTGGCCTCGGCGTGCTCGTCGCCCGTCATGTGCTGGAAAGGCGCGGCGAACTCGGCCTCATGCAGGCCCTGGGTTT
>CALDGV010000813.1 GCA_937941745.1 uncultured Prosthecobacter sp.
CCCCCGCCTACGGCACCACCTTTGAGACGCCGGGCGTGGCGGCGGCGCTCTCCATCTACAATGGTCTGGCCTATGTGGCGGATGAAAATGCAGGGCTGCAGGTGGTGAGCTACCTGGCCTTTGACAGCCAGGGGCAGGCGCCAGGCATCGAGGTGGATGCCAGCTTCGACTTCGATGAGGGCACGCAGAGCGGGGTGATCGAATCCGGCAAGCGGGGCCGCCTTTCCGCCAGCGTGAGTGATGACGTGCAGGTGAAGAACGTGGAGTTCTACCTTGATGGCGTGCTGGCGCAGGTGGATGGCAACTATCCCTTCGAGTTCAACTTCACCGCGCCGATCCGCGTGGCACCCACGAAGACCAGCTTCACCCTGCGGGCCAGGGCCACGGACACGGGCGGCAACAGCACGCAGACCCCGCTTTACACGATCGAACTTGTTCCGGACATCTTCCCGCCGGTGGTGAACCGCGTCTCACCACGCAGCATTGGCGGCAACATGCGCACCGTAATCGGAGTCTTCAATGAGGCGCTCAATGAGGCCACCTGCACGCCGGCGAACTTCACCCTCACCTTTGCCGGACCGGACGGTGTGCTGGGGAATGGTGACGATGTGCCGGTGACTCCATCGCGGGTCTATTACCGTGAGGACATCCTGGCGGCGGCCCTGGAGGTGGCGGACATCCTGGCGAACGGCAAATACCGTGCCGTGCTGGGCACCGGGCTGCAGGATGTGGCTGGAAACGCCCTGGCCTCGGCCTACACCTGGGACTTCACCGTGGACAACAGCCAGGCCGTCTGGACCGGGCCGCAGACCGGGGTGCATCTGTGGAGCAATGCCGCGAACTGGAGCACGGGCGAGGTGCCCGGACCTGGCAGCAAGGTCATCATCAGCGGTGATCCAGGCCTGAAGATCAACCTGAATGGCAGCACCCTGGTGAACACGACCCTTCAGCTGGATGGCGGTGCTTCCCTCGTCGTTCAGCCTGTGATTGGCCTCTATGACTATTCTGCCAGTCTTCGCGGGGTGACCCTGAAAGGTGGTGACCTCGTGGTGCATGACAACTATTCGTTGGTGGTTCAAGATGGGCTCACGCTGCAGGACAGCCGCATCATCGTGGGCACCGGCATGGGCACGGCCTACATCCATGCCAGCGGCAGCATCGGCGGCACGGGTGAGGTGATCCTCTCCAATGGCGGCGGCTATGACTACCTCTACACCTACAGCGGTCCGCTGACCATCGGGGCTGATGTGTTGATCAAATGCCGTGGCCGCGGGTTCATTTCGGGCGGTTGGGAGAACCTGATCACGACGCAGGGAGATGTGGTGGTCGAGGGCAGCAGTTCCTACATTCTCTCCTCTTACCATGCTGCACAGGGAAGCCTGCTGCTTGCCGAGGGAACCGCGACCCTGGGGGATGGCTGCCTGAACGAAGGCAGCATCGAGCTTTCCGGCAGCGGCATCCTGAGGGTGCAAAGCTACAGCCAGGGGGGGGACGTGCCGGTGATGACTCCAGCCCGGATCGGCACCATCAACCGCATGGGCGGCAGGGTGATCCTTTCCGGAGTCGTGGACCTGGAGGATGGCACCCTGCAACTCAACGCTACCACCGGCATCTGGGAGCTGGCGGCGTGCACGCTGCGCAATGGCACGGTGACGACCACGGGAGCGCATCCTTTGAAGGTTTCCAACACCCACTATTCAAGTACCTCCATACTTCAAGACATCCACTTGCTGGGGACCATCCAGGTCGGCGGTTCAGTGACCGATGTCGGCCCTGCCTTCCTTGAGGTGGAGGACATTGACAACGACGGCCTCATCAAAGTGGCGGACGACTGTTCGGTGAGCCTGCGGGGCACCTTCCTGCTGGCAGAGCTGGGTTCGTATCAATTCACCGGCACTGGCAGGGCCCTCATCCTGGGGGTGATCAACAACACCGGGCTGACCTTGAACCCCAACGCCCTGCCCACGGGATTCACGCTGAACTATGGGGGCACCATCCGCGGCGGCACGCTGACCGGGCCGGGTGCCAGTGATCCGATAGTCATGCCCGCGAGTGCCTCCTGGCGGCTGGATGGCGTCACCCTGGCGCGAGATCTTACCATGGAGAGCTACTGCCAGCTTTATGTCATCAACGGGCTGACCCTGGACAACGCCGACATCTTTGTCGATGCCACGGATGCTTCCAGGGTGGTCAACATCACCTTTTTGGGCACACAGGCCCTGTCTGGCAACGGTTCCCTGGATTTCAACCGCCCGGGCTCCTCGGCCTATGTCGCAGTGCAGCTCCAGGCCTATTATGACGAGGCTCCACCCTACGCCGCCGGGCATCTGACCGTTGGCTCCGGAGTGACCATCAACCTCGGGGACAACAACACGATCTCGGCCTATGGCGGCCAGTTGACCAACAACGGCACCATCCAGGTGGCCAAGGCCGGCAGCACCACCACCATCTATGGCGGCTTTGAGAACGCCGGCACGCTCTCGGTCTCCAATGGCACCTGTGATCTGCAGGCCCACACGGACACCAGCTACTGGAGCAACACGGGAACCCTCCAGCTCTCCGGCACCGGCACGCTGGATCTGTCGGGTAACTTCACGTTGGCGCGATTGGGCACCCTGAACCGCACTGGTGGCACTCTGCGCATCAAGGGCACCTTGGAACTGGGGGCGATGGAGACGCTGGCCCTGAATGCCAGCACCGGCTCCTGGGAGCTGGCAGGAGGTTCCTACTACTATCCGGGCAAGATCAAGGGTGGCACGGTGACCACGGCGGATGGCGCCGTGCTGCTGACGAAGGGAATCGGCATTTATGGCAGCCTGGATGGCACGCGCCTCCTGGGCACGGCGCAGGTCATCACAGGAGGATCCCTGATGCTGGAGGGCGCATGGAGCAATGAGGGCGTGATCCAGGCCACGGATGCCGCCGTCTATGCCGGTGGTGAGTTCACCCTGGCGGAACTGGGCGTCATCAACCGCACAAACAGCCCCCTCTACCTCAACGGCACCCTCGACAACACGGGCTCGACCCTGGTCTTGGACAGCACGGTGCTGACCCTTTACCATTCGGCGGCGATCAAGGGCGGCACGGTGACCGCCAACGCACCCTTCACGACGCCCGCCGTGTCCTTGATCCTGAATGGTGTCACACTCACCGGGGAGATCACCCTTCCTGTGGGAGCATCACTGGCGCTCTACGATGGCCTGACCATCAGCAGCGCGAGCAAGCTCATCCTCAGCTGCAGCCTTGTGAACGTTTTCGGCACCCAGACCATCCAGGGGCCGGGGCAGCTCGTGTTTGAGGGCGGCGTCAATTATCCGATCGCTGTGTATCTGAACCATGTGGATCCCAACAACTACTTGCTGCTCACCCATCTGACGCTGGGGAACCAGCTCACCGTCGTGGGGCGGAACGACGCTTATCTCTACCCCTGGAACACGGGCTTCAGCATCATCAACCAGGGCATCATCCGCGCCGAGGTGAACGGGCGGATCATCCGCATTCAGAACCCCTTCACCAACCAGGGCCAGCTCCAGGAGCTCAACGGCGGAACCATCGTCATCCAGTGAGGTCATCGAACATGAAAGCGAACCGATACATCCTTTCCGGCATCCTGGCCGCCTCCCTGGTGGCTGGCGAAACCCTGGCCGCCACGGCCCTGGGCGTGCGCGAGCCGACCCCGCCCGGCGGCACCTCGGCGCAGGTGCCGGTCACCTTTGCCTCCGATGCCGCGGCGGTCGCCCTGCAGGCGGATGTCCTCTTTGATGAGGACCTCTACACCGTCAGTGATGCGGTCGGCGGCACGCAGCCGGAGGGCGTGCAGGTGCAGTCGCGCCTCCTCGAGCCCGGCCGTCTGCGCGTGATCGTGTTTCACCGCAGCAGCGGGGCCCTGGGCAGCGATGTCGTCTTCATGGTGCCGCTGGAGGCGGTCTCCGGAAAGGTGGCGGACGATCCGGTGGTCATCACCAACATCCTCGTGGCAGGGCAGGGCGGGGGCACCCTCACCAGCACCCTCCTGCCCAAGGTGCGGCTCGGCGGCCTGCGCGGCACGATGAACGGCCGCCGCGGCATCGAGTTCAGCGCCCAGGCCTCCGCCACCGACGGCACCATCAGCAAGGTGGAATACTATGTTGGCGGCGTGAAGGTGGGCGAGGGCAGCGGCCCGGGCTTCACCTTCCTCTGGATGCCTGATGCCAACGGCCCCTTCGAGGTCACTGCCGTGGCCTACGACAGCAACGGCCAGCAGTCCTCCTCGCGCAGCTTCCCGGTCATCGTCACCCATGTCGGCACCTACGCCGGCACCGTGCTGGGCAGCTACTTCGGCCTCGTGCGCGGCCCCCAGTTCAGCTTCGCCAATGATGGTTATGTCACCATGACCAGCACCACCACCGGCAGCTACACCCTCAAGCTGCTCATCGGCGGCAAGACCTGGTCCGCCTCCGGCAAGTTCGACGCCAATGGCAACGCCACCGCCAAAATCGTGCGCGGCAAGGGCATCAAGGACCTCACCATCGTGCTCGCCCACTCCAGCACGCCGCCGGTGGACCAGATCCATGGCCGCGTGGCCGATGGCACCTTTGCCGACGGCAAGTTCACCGGCCACACCTTCGAGACCGAGTTCACCGTGGACCGCGTGGTCTGGAAGCTGAAGACCCGCGAGGCTCCGCAGCACGGCTCTTACACCATGCTGATGCCCGCCCATGACGACGCCGCCACGCAGAAGGCCCCGCTGGGCACCAGCTTCGGCACCGTCACCATCGGCAAGGATGGCAGTGCCAAGCTCGTCGGCACCCTCGCCGATGGCAGCCCCGGCTTCACCACCTCCAGCTTCCTTTCCAAGGACGGCCTCTGGCCCCTCTACGCCTCCCTCTATGCCAACACCGGCGTCCTCCTCGGCACACTGGCCTTCGCCGACCTGGAGGACATCAGCGACTTCGACGGGCCCCTCACCTGGTTCAAGCCCGCCAACAGCAAAGCGGCCGCCTTCAAGGACGCCTTTCTCACCGAGGTGGACGGCCTTGGCTCCCGCTTCACCAAGCCCGCCCTCAACACCCGCCTGTTCCCCCTGGCCAACCTGGGCGGCAACAGCCTCCTCCACCTCACCCAGGGCGGCCTTCTCACCGACCTCGCCCGCCTCACCACTCTCAGCGCCGCCAACAAGGCCGTGATCCCCCTGCAGGATGCCGATGCCGCCGCGCTCACCCCGGTGCCCACCACCGGCCTGCTCTCCGGCGCCTTCCTCCATCCCCAGCTCCAGAAGTCCGTGAAGTTCAGCGGCGTCGTCTTCCAGAAGCAGGACCTCGCCGCCGGCTTCTTCCCCGGCGGCCCGCTGGGGGGCGACATGCGCTTCGCCGCCAATCCCGCCCTGCCTCCCGTGGCGGGCGATGCAGGCCCCATCGGCACCAATCCCCTCCCGGTGGTGAAAATCACCTCCCCCGCCGTGAACAGCACCCTCAAGAGCGTCACGGGCGGGATCGTGCAGGTCAAAGGCACCGCCAGCGACAAGCAGGGCATCGCCAGCGTGCAGGTGCAGGTGCTCCACAATGGGGTGCTCAGCCCTGCCGCCGCCGCCACCGGCACCCTGAACTGGACCTTCGATGTCCCCATCGCCGCCAACGACGGCGGCCTCTACACCCTCCTGGTCAAGGCCGTGGACTCCTCACCTGCGGCGGATGAGTCCGAAGTGCTCACCCACAGCTTCTGGACGCCCTTCAAGAGCGCCCTCACCGTGGCCGTGAACGACCCCGCGAAGGGCTCCGTCAGCACCGGCTACCTCGGCACCACCCAGCGCGATGTCGGCAAGCTGCTCACCCTCACCGCCACGCCCAAGCCCAAGAAGAAGTTCCTCGGCTGGACCGGCAGCCTCGTCTCCTCCTCCCCGAAGATCACCGTGCTCATGAAGCCCGGCACCACCCTCACCGCCAACTTCGGAGACTGAGCCAATGCGCCCGCAAAGCATCCTCCTGGCCCTCGTCACCCTCCTCGGCAGCCTTCAGGCCGGCATCGTGGAGGACTGGAACGAGGCCTTCCTCAACGCCGTGCGCAAGGAGACCCCGCCGCCCTGCCTCGTCTCCCGGAACCTGCCCATCTTCCACCTCGCCGTGCACCGCTCGCTGAAGGCCGCCGCCGCCCTCAGCGCGGGGGAGCAGCGTCAGGCCGCCCACCTGGCCTCCCGCACCGCCTTCCTCAGCTTCTTCCCCTCCCAGACCCGCATGGCCGAGGGCCTCGATGCCAGCCTCGGCGTCCGCATCGAATCCGATGCCGTGCGCCAGCTCGTCGCCCGCGAGGTGGCCCGCACCTTCCAGGAGCGGGAGGGGGATGGCTCCAGCACCACCGTGCACTACGTGCCGAGTGACAAGCCCGGCCAGTGGCGGCGCACCCCGCCGAACTTCCGCCCCCCGGAATTCCCCCACTGGGGGCAGGTGCGGCCCTTCCTCGTGGATCAGGCCGCCAGCTACCGCGTGCCGCCGCCCCCGGCGCTCGACAGCGCCCGCTACGCCCAGGAGGTGAACGAGGTGAAGGCCATCGGCGGCAAGACCAGCACCCTCCGCACCGCCGAGCAGACCCTCATCGCCCGCTTCTGGGCCGACTTCAGCTACACCAGCTCCCCGCCCGGCCACTGGAACGAGATCGCCCGGGAGATCTGCCGCCGCCAGGCCCTGCCACTGGCGGAAAGCGCCCGCTTCTTCGCCCTGCTGAACCTCACCATGGCCGATGCCTGCATCTGCATCTGGAACAACAAATACCATTACAACTACTGGCGGCCCGTCACCGCCATCCAGCGTGCCGATGAGGATGGCAACCCCGCCACCCAGCCCGACCCGGCCTGGGAGCCCCTGCTGCGCACCCCGCCGCACCCCGAATACGTCTCCGGCCACTCCGGCGTCAGCGGCGCCGCCGCCGCCATCCTGGAGCACCAGTTCGGCACCCAGGGCATCGCCTTCCAGGCCAGCAGCGACGACGTGAAGGACACCCTGCGCCGCTTCACCTCCTTTGAGGCCTGCGCGCGCGAAATCGCCCTCAGCCGCATCTACGGCGGTATCCACTACCCCGCCGCCGGGGAGGAGGGCCTCAAGCTCGGCCGCCGCATCGCCACCGACTGCCGCGCCCGCTTCAAGGAATGAAGCCGCCCTGCGGCCC
>CALDGV010000814.1 GCA_937941745.1 uncultured Prosthecobacter sp.
CCCCATCCCACATGATCAGCTCATCCATACAGTTCAGCAGGCGCTTCAAACCACCAACCTACGCATCGGCTCTCAGGCACATTCATTGTCGCATGAGGGCCATCGCTACTTTGGATTGATGGAAGTGCATGCCACACGGGCGAGCAATGATTACGCCTGGGTTCTCGGCATTCGGAACTCGCACGACAAGACCTTCCCCGCTGGCATCGTCGCCGGTGCTCAGGTCTTCGTTTGTGATAATTTGAGCTTTTCGGGAGAGATCCAGTTCGCCCGTAAGCACACCCGCTACATCCTGCGCGACCTGCCCCAGCTCGTCAGCCGTTCCATCGGCCTGCTGCTGGCAAAGTGGCATCATCAGGACAAACGAATTGCCGCTTACAAGGATGCCGAGATCACGGACACCAACGCCCACGATCTCATCATCCGTGCGACCGATGTCGGAGTGTGCAGCAACCGCATTATTCCCTCCATCCTCCAGGAATGGCGTGAACCCAGGCATACGGCCTTCGAGGGCCGGAGTGTCTGGAGCTTGTTCAACGCGTTCACGGAATCGCTCAAGGAGGGCAATCTAGCCGAGCTGCCGAAACGAACGCAGGCACTCCACGGCCTGATGGACACCTATGTCGGGCTCTCCGCCTGATGCCGTCCGCATCAGCACTGGCAGGCGCGAGTCTGCTGGTGCTGTTGTGGGTTCATTTTATCTTTTCAAATACTCACTCACCTACCTGTAGAGGGTAAACATCATCATGTTCAACTTCACCGAATCCGCCAAGAAAGCGCTGGATGTCTTCGCCAGCGCCACCGGCCTGCGGCTCTTCCCCGATCCGCTCAAGCATCCAGGAGGAGAAGATGTATGCACGCTCGACCTGCCTGGCTACCGCCAGCTCGAATCCTACACCTGCGGCTTTGTGGCTGGTGCCATGGTCCTCCACACCTTCCGTCCCGGTGCCTCCTTGAAGACGTTCTTCGAGCAATGCAGCCCTGACTATGAGAAGGGACTGCAAACAAATCAGCTCGTCCGCTGTCTCCGCTCCAACGGCATCGGTGTCAGCCAGCACCACAACCTCGACTTCGAGAGAATCGTCAGCACCCTCGACCAGGGCTATCCCATCATCACCCTCACCCGAACGCCGCGTGCCGACGAGGACCACTGGGTAGTGATTTACGGATACGGAAAGAAGCCCAATCGGGTGTTCATCGCTGGTGAGGGACTGCCATTGATCAACCACCTCACCGGGCAGAAGGAGATCCCATGGTCCACGTTCACACGCTCGAAATGGGCGGAACGGGGTTTTGGACTCGTGTGTTGGGGCAAGTGAGCCGCCTGCGAGGGCGGTTCACTTGTCTCTCTTTTTAGCTCGTTGCTCTGCCTTTTCGACCAAGTCTGCCAGAGGCTGCCCAATACCGTCGGCGAGCATTTTACAGAGCAGCATCGAGATGTTGCGGTCACCCGCTTCAAAAGTGACGATGCCTGTGCGTCCAACGCCGCTTATGTCAGCGAGTTTCTTCTGCGAAAGGCCAGCCTGCTCCCTCGCCTCTGTAAATACAGCGGCGAGAGCTTCGGCAAATCGTTCGGCGTCATTCTGGCTCAAGCCTCAAAACTAGGGCTTGAAATCCAAATGAAGGATGTCCGTATTAGGACACGGTGCCTTGCGCATTTAGAAAGCAGACATGGCGAGCTGTCATTCCGGCAGTTTGCGAATGATCGCCCAGTCCTTCGATTTTAATTTCCATGAACTCACTCAAATTAGCCGGATGCATTCTCATGCTGGCGCTTCCCCAAATGCCATTGGCCGCCGAAGGTCCGGTAACTTTGGAGTCACTTCGTGATGCGTATGCACGCTCACTTGAGCAGGCCAGGGCATCAGGTCCTGCGGATGGCATCTCCATCGAAAACTATCGGAGCGCCATCACCAAAGCCTCGAACGCCGCACGGTCTGCCGGACAAGTCGCCGATGCGCTGGCCTACTCGGATGAGCTGAAGCTGCTGCAGAATTCCTTGAACGTGCCCAAAGGAGAGGCGGCTTTGCCAGCCATCACTTCCCTGCGCCAGCGTTTTCATGCAACGGCAATCCAGCGGTCTTTTCAGCAGGAAGAGCGACTGGTAGGGATTCGCGAACAGTATGCGGTCCGCCTGCGCGAGTATATCAAGTCCGCTCTTCTTCAACATCGAGATCAGGAGGCGGTTGAAGCCCAACGAATGGTGGATGAGGTGGAGGCTCAGATATTCAAAGGAATGTCTCCGCCATCAGGATTTGTTCCATGGAGCGGATCTGCCATTGAAGTTGCCTCCGAAGGCGCGGTTTCACTTGGCGTCCCGTCGAAGAATATGGACGGAAACCACGCGACCTACTGCCTGTGGGTCCATCCATTCAAGAATGGAAACGACGGCAGGATCATTTACGATGGTAATGATGTGATCGGCTGGGAACGCCTGATCATTTGGAAGGACAAGAAAATCACCGTCAGCCTGACCAACATCGGTCTTGCCAACATCGTTGGTCGTCTGGCTGTGCCCCCGGACGCTTGGTCCCATGTGGCTCTGGTGATTTCTGAAAGCGATGTCTGTCTTTACATCAACGGGTGCTTGGACACCCGGAAGGAGCACAAGGTTATCAAGTCGCAGTCCGTATCGCGCATTACGTTGGCGCGTGGAGTTCACAACGGCGGCCTCTGGGAAGAGCAGTTCCGGGGACGCCTGACGGATGTGCGTGTCTGGAAGCGGGCGCTGTCCGCACGCGAAGTTCGAGACTGCATGATGAACCGCCTCACAGCCTCGACGGGATTGGTGGGGTGCTGGCAGTTTCTGAACAAATCGCACGACGAGCGTGACGGTAAGTGGACCAGTCGAATTTACGGCAAAGCGCCGATTGTTGATCTGTGGAAGATTGCCAACTGATCACAGTCTTATTTACAATATCACTCAACTTGACAGTTTGTTGAGTGAAGATGTAAATGTGGGCATGCTGCTAGAATCCAAAAAGCGCGAGGTGATGAACCTGGCGCAA
>CALDGV010000815.1 GCA_937941745.1 uncultured Prosthecobacter sp.
ATCGTCGTGGACAGCGGCCGCTTCAACTGGGCTGCCGGCCGGCATCCGCTCTTCACCACGCCGGACAACAGCTACCACGGCCTGCGCTGGGGCATGGACCTGCCCGCCCCGCTCGCCCCGCTGGCCTACATCCTGCGCATGAGGACCGTGCCGCTGCGCAATCTCGGCGCCTGCATCGCGCCGGACAATTCCTGGTTCCTGCTCCAGGGCATCGAGACGCTGCCCCTGCGCATGGAAAAGCACTGCGAAAACGCCCTCGCCGTGGCTCAGCACCTGCAAAAGCATCCCGGTGTCGGCTGGGTGCGCTTCCCCGGCCTGCCGGGCGACCCGCAGAACGCCGCCAACCAAAAGTACCTGCGCGGCAAAGGCGGCAGCATGGTCGTCTTCGGCATCAAGGGCGGCATGGAGGCCGGCAAGAAGTTCATCAACAACCTGAAGCTCTTCAGCCACCTCGCCAACGTCGGCGACGCCAAATCTCTCGCCATCCACAGCGCCAGCACCACCCACAGCCAGCTCAGTGAAGAAGCCCAGGCCGCCGGCGGCATCACGCCCGACCTCGTCCGCCTCAGCATCGGCATCGAGCACATCGACGACATGCTCGCCGACCTCGATCAAGCCTTGGCCAAAGCCGCCGCGTAACCTCCACGCCCCCTCCCAACGGCGCTGGTGATGCCCTCACCAGCGCCTTTTTTTGAGTGCCTCGTTTGCGGCTCCATGAAGCTGATGGTTCATGACTCCGGCTGGCGGCGGCGGATGAACTCTGCCAGCTTCGTGACCTGTTCTTTCAGCTCCGGCTGGAAGTCCTCCAGGGTCATTTCAGCCATGAAACGGTGTGCCCAGGCAGGCTTGTGACTGTCATAGTCAAAACGAGCTGGAGCATCCTTGCCCACCATTCTCGAAAAAAGGTCGCCAAATTTGCCAAGCTCCGAAAGTTTGAAGCGGTCCTGCAAAGGCTGCTTTTCCTGCTCAACCACCGCCTCCACGACACGCTGGGTCAGATAGTTCTCGATCTCGCGCCCACCCGTCACCCAGGAGTAAACGCCGCTCTTTTCACACTCCGCGATGATGCGTTTCTTCGTGTCATTCAGATCATCGCCGGACTTCTTCCTGTCGCTGTCCATCACCACCGCGCTGTGCTGGTTGATCCGCAGCAGCTTCACCAGCGCATCCACCTCCCGATCCATCGAAAGGTGGGAGAGCAGCCGTCCGCCATAAAACATGATCGCGTAGTCGATCCCTTCTGTGAGGTCAGGGGCCAGCAGTTCCAGCCAGCGCTTGATGTAGGTGCGGTCGCTGGGTCCTTCCACCCAGATCACGCTGTTCGCCTGCAGCAGATCGCTCGGGCGGATGCCCAGGTCTTCCAGTGCCTCCAGCGTGCCTGCATCTGTCTCGATCCGGTGTGGGATGGTCACCCCCTCCACCATCTTCAGGTGAATGACGTCCACATCATCCGAAGGAGCGATCAGCACGGGCGAATGCGTGGTGATGATGTACTTCCCTGTCGTCTCCTCCCGCAGGAACTTCAGGAACCTCTTCTGCAACACCGGATGCAGATGAATCTCCGGCTCCTCGATGCCATACAGCGCGTTATCCTCAGACAGCACCGCGATGGCGAGGATGATCAGTTGATGAATGCCCGTGCCATGGGACTCCAGCGGGAGACGGAGGCCGGTCTTGGTATCGTGAACGAGGATTTCTTTGTGCGTGTGTGGCACCTCGAGAGTGACGTTGGGACGTTCGAGGAGATCGCGCAGGAGCTTTTGAACCTGCTCAAACTTTTGGCGATTTAAATCCTGACCGATCTCTGGATGTTGCCAGTGCGATAGGAGTTTAATGATACCCTTGCCCTCTATTGAATATTCCTTTGCATCCTCGATTCTTCGAAATTGAGGAACGGTCAGGAATTTCGAAATCCCATCGATCATCCAGCATGGAAGCTTACTTGTAACGAAGGCTCTTTTATCGCTGTCATGAGCCCGTTTAATTGGTCCGCCGTAACCAATCATCAAATGCTCAAAAAGCTTGGTGTCTGAATACTGATCAATCACTCTTTCTGTTTCTGGGTCAAAGCTAGCATCAGTATTTGGTGCCACTGTTACAGTAGCGGACATGCTGGTAGCAGAATTAAACAGTTCGGGATCTTTGTTATCTGGTGCCCCCTTCAAATAGATTCTTGGAGGGTTTTCGACCTTTCGTTGATGGCAATCCAGTTCGGCAGCAGTTTGAAACCTGAAACTTCGATTGAGAAGACTCATCTCAATCCCCCTCAGCACATTCGACTTCCCGCAGTCGTTCTGGCCGACGAGGACGGTGATCTTCTTCGTGAGGTCGATCATCACGGGCTCGGGGCCGATGCTGCGGAAGTGGCTGATGCCGATCTGA
>CALDGV010000816.1 GCA_937941745.1 uncultured Prosthecobacter sp.
CATCTGCACGGCCGATGGCCAGCCAGACATGTACAGCTGGCGTCATCTGAACTATAAAGGTCAGAACCCCATCGAAGGCGGTGATCCGAATCAGAAGTTCCACGAGTTCGAGATCACTCCGGTCGCGAAGGTGCGTGAAGATCGCAGCGGCCTGGAACAGGCCAGCCTGCCTGACCTCATCAACCTGGCGAATTCTGGGATCGTTTCTGGTGGCCGCACGGCCCTCCGGCTCGATCCTACCATCAACGGCAAATACGAAGTGCTTCATGAAGTTCCCAGGGGCTTTGATGCCAACTGGCGGATCGTCAATTCCAATGGAAACGGCTCCGAGTGGTGGCGTGATGACGACCAGCCTATCAGCCAGATCAAGCGCCGTTATTACTCCAACTTTCCGCCGCTTTCCAACCCTGTGACCATGACGGAGGCGCTCTATGGAACTACCAGCAGCACGCAGATTCAGGATCGTGGCAAGGCAACAGCCTTCCATCCGGGTGCTCAGCCGGAAAACTGGAACCACACCCTGGATCAGGACACTCCGCTGCAGACGGATCAAAAGCGTATCCAGGCCCTGCTGCACCTTGAGTTCTTCTGCCCATCCGTCGGCTATACCACAGTGTTTCCAGAATTTACGGTGGTGCTCCAGGGCTCCGAGCTTTCCGGCATCGAGGTCGCTGGTCAAAACCCCTTCAGCATCACGGGTGAGGTGGTCATCAAGAGCTCCCAGCCGCTCTACCAGCTGGACGGTGCACCTCAAGTGGGCGGCTATGCCAGCTTCCGGCGCATTGCCAGCGGCCGCAACCTTCCTGGCCGCGGTGAAATGATGCCCTCAGACAGCGGTTATCAATCAGGTGCCACAGGTTCAGTTCATGGTGGGCTGGTCAATATGGATCTGGTCTCAAACTACTTCACGGTGACCAGTGATCAGCCTCTGCAGTTCCAGAGCCGCAACATCCGGATTGACGTTTACGACACGCACGACTGGCGCAGAAAGGCTCCAGTGCAGACCATTTACTTCAACATGCCCCAGGGCCGCGCTCCGACGCCGGATCTGGTGGTGCAGCCAACACACTTTGAGCAGTGGGTCGATCAGAACACTGGACAGCGCTTCACTCACCCTGCGGTGCAGGCTCCTCACTGGTGGGCCTTCCATCGCGGCGGAGCCATTGGGCGCAGCGCCAACTTCACCAACTGGATTCCTGGACGCCTCAATGAACCTCGCAACATCAACGGCGCGGATCCCAACTCCTTCTTCTCGGGGGCCATCATTCGTGAAGGGCGCGATGGCGATACGGCGGCTACTGGCGAAGTTGGCCGCGATGAAGCAACCAGACAGCGCTACCCTGGCACCACGGCGCTCATTTATGGCTTCCAGAAGACCGGAATCAATGGTGGAAACTATGATCATGCCATACGCCATGACAACACGACCGGAGACGTGCCTTTCTCACGCATTGCCTATGGACCCGATGTTCATGGCAAGCCATACAACCGGCTGGCCAATCATGTCGGAACGGACACCGTCCGCACCGTACAGCCTGCCAGTGGTGATCCACGTCTGATTTATGCCAAAACGGTGGTTCAGGCCACGGACTGGTCTCCGCATCCGCTTTATGACAGCCAGTTCGCCTTCCTGGCACACAACTTCTCGTCTTACGACGCAGGTTCCGAAGCCGGTTTCGACCGCAATGGCAATGAATCCCTGCAGGTTCAAGGTGTGGAAGATCCCAGCAAGCGTCTTCTGCCTCAGACCATTGTGGTGGATGCCAAACACACCCCAGATGCCCCGTATGCTGGCCCGAATTCAGGCGCCTACACCAATCCGACGACACGCCAGCTCACCCCGGCCTTCCTTGCCCAGCGCTACTATGACTTCGATGATGGCGATCCGGGTGGACGTGTGGGCCCCTACATCAACAAGCCGGATGAAGGCAACTTTGCCGTGGGTGACTTCCGTGGTTCGGGCTGGTCCCAGTCAGTGCGCTGGCGTTCCTCCTACTTCCGTGCGGATTCCTTTGGGGCCACCTTTGCGGCCGGCGCCCGCACCTTCTTTACCCCGAACCGCATGATCAGTTCACCGGTGCTGATGGGTTCGCTGCCCTCCCGAATCCATTTCGGCAGCCCGGTCG
>CALDGV010000817.1 GCA_937941745.1 uncultured Prosthecobacter sp.
AGTTTTACACCCGGACTCATGATCATCAGGCAGTGGTGCAGGTGCGGCTCAGTGCAGCAATGCTGCCTTCCTCGACCCGCCCGACTCCTGGTCTTGCCTCCGCCCGCCTCGGCCGCTGTGCTGCGCCTTTGAGGGAGATGGACCCAGGGAGGGTGGATGCCATTCTTGAGGCGGCAGCGCAGTACCGCCTGGAGCAGAAGTCACGCCTGCTGCACCTGAGTGTGTCTGCCCAGGGAAGGGGACAAGCCGTTTATCAGGCGCTGGCTCGCACCCTGGGATACCGCAACAATGCAGATGCCTTTCTGATGTTGAGCCAGAGGCTGCCTCTGCGGCTTTTGCATCTGCTCAAGCCCGAACGGCAGGAGGCGCTGCTATTTGGTGTGAGCGGCTTTTTGGAAGGGGTGAAATTTGAAGACACCACCCCGGACACAAGAGCTTACCTGCGCGGCCTTTGGCAGGAATGGTGGCGGTTGCGTGATGACTGGGCGCGCTGGCTTGTCCCTGATCAACTCCCGCCCTGGCGGCTGGGGGCCACACGTCCAGGCAATCATCCGCAGCGCCGCCTCGGCGCGCTGGTGGCGATGTTGTTCGCGTGGGAGCAGGTCGCGGCACCTCTGCTGGATGCTGCCCGCTGGAGCCAGGCCTCTTGGGGGGAATGCCTGAGCGGGCTGAAGCATTCATTCTGGAGCCATCACTACACCCTGCTGTCCGCCGCCGCAGCACGCCCGCTGGCTCTGATAGGTGAAACCCGGATACACGAGATGCTGGCGAATGTGGTCTATCCTCTGCTGGTGCCCGAGAGGACTCGACTTTGGGCAGAGTATCTGGAGCTCCCGGCAGTTTTGGAAAACCAGAAAGTGACCCGGGCTGCACTAAGGCTCTTTGGCGAAGCAGATCGCAGCACTTCCTTTCAGCGGATGCTGCACCAGCAGCAGGGACTGTTGCAGCTGTACGAAGATTTTTGTCTCGAAGACGACAGTGCCTGTGCCAACTGCCCTTTCCCGGAGCGGCTGAAAGAGTGGTCGTGATGCAAGTTGTCTGGAGGGATTTGGAAAAAGCCTGTTTTCAGCCTGCGCCGAGACGTTAAAGAAAGCTGCATGTCGGACTTCAGCCTTACTTTCCTGGGCACCGGCACCTCGGTTGGGGTGCCGATGATCGGCTGCGACTGCGAGACCTGCCGAAGCACGGATCCCAGAGATAAGCGTCTCCGTTCCAGTGTCTGGATTCAGACGCCGGAAATGGCCTGGGTCGTTGATACGGGGCCAGATTTTCGCACCCAGTGCCTGCGTGCGGGCATTCGTCACCTGGACGCAGCCCTCTTCACGCATCCGCACATGGATCACCTGACTGGCTTTGATGAACTTCGCCGTTTCACCATTCCGGCAGATGTCTTCATGCCCGTTTATGCTCTGCCATCCTGCCTGGAGGTGCTTGAGCGCATGTTCCTCTACGCTTTTAATGGGGAGAATCGCTACCGTGGCTACTTGAAGCCTTTTCCCAAGCCAGTTCATGGTCCGTTTCATCTTGGAGAGACCCTGGTGACGCCGCTGCCGGTGCTGCACGGCAAGGTGGAATGCATCGGCTATCTCTTCAGCCGATCTGGCCGCAAGCTCTGTGCCTACATTCCTGATGCAAAAGTGCTCACCACAGCTGCGCTGGAGGCTTTGCAAGGTGTCGATACGCTCATCATTGATGCCCTGCGGCACACGGAGCATCCCACCCACCTCAGCTTCGCTGAGGCGCTGGCAGTGCAGGAGCAGGTGCGGCCTCGGCGGACCTACTTCACTCATATCCAGTGTGAGATTTTGCACGCCAGGGAAGAACCCAGGCTGCCCCAGCAGGTGCACATCGCCTACGATGGGCTGGTCCTGACATGGGAAGGAGGGCGGTCCCTCTGCGTTTGAATGCGCCTTAGCTTCATGAGCCAGATCCATTTGCATCCTTTGAATCGATTCCGGCGATGGCTCATATCCCTGTCTTTCTGCGGATGTTCTTTGACCCTGGCTCAGGAGCCCTCTCTCGATCTTCCTGGAGAAACTGTGGTGGTTTTTAACAAGCAGTTTTCCCAATCCCAGGAGCTTGCGGAGTACTATGCCAACAAACGTGGCATACCCGGTGACCGATTG
>CALDGV010000818.1 GCA_937941745.1 uncultured Prosthecobacter sp.
TCCTGACTGTTGGCGGGAATGAGCAGCGGGTTCCGATACGGCTCCGTCCACTCGTATTCGAGCGTCTTGGCGAGGCGGTAGAGCTTGTCGATGCTGTAGTCGAGTTCCGCCTGCGCCCGCTTCTCCGCTAGCGAGGCTGAGACGCGGAAGGACGGGTCTTGGAAGTAGAGATCGGAGGCGGTGTCGCGGGTGTGGGCGAGGTCTTCGATGTATCGCTCCATCTGCGCCTTCATGCTGTCGAGGCGGAGATTGGCCTGATCGAGCTGGGCTTTGGCGCGACGGATCGCAATACTGATGTTGGCGACGCTCAACAGCGATTTGCGAATCTCAGCTTCGAGCTGGATGTCGGCGATGCGGGCTTGTTGGAGATTTGTGATGTCACGATCCTCTGCATTCAAATAGCCGGAAATGATCGAACCTGGGCTAAAGCTAACACTCCATCCAGGGAATCCATACGATACTGAGAACGCATTCGCATAGCCACGAACGATGTCGTGTGCTTTGAGCTTTGAAGTTGCCGCGTTATTGACAAACTCCACCTCCGCATTCGCCCACTGAGAAATCTTGATCCCCTCATAGAGGTTGTTCAGCGTCGTAACCTGATCCTGGAGATTCAAACCGGCATCGAAGATCGCCGCCACCTGCGCGCCATACTCGCCGAGGCCGGTGGGATCGGCGTTGGGGTAGTTCGCCACGAGGTTGTTCAGGCGGCTAGTGAAGGTGTTCCGGTAGTCCTTCTGGTCGGTGACGGTTTGCAGATTGTTATATTGGGCCGGATCGATGCCGGTGAGGAGCTTGAGCGGGGTAATGTAGCTGTTGCGCTGGCCGAGGAGTTCGTTGCGGAGGTCGGCCTGATTGCGGTCGAAGAGGCGCTGTTCCTCGCGGGCCTGAATCTCGGCGCTGCGCGCATCATCCACGGCCTCCGTGGCATCCTGGTAGATGGCGGCAAAGCTCTCGTTCGGGATGAAACTGCCATCGTTGCCGAGCGGATTTACTCCGGCGTTGATCTTGTCGAAAAGATCCGTGGCAATGCGGACGTGGGCCATGAGGCTGCCGCCTTCGTTTTGGGCGAATTGGTTCTCCGTCTGGCCGTTCGCCATGAGGGCCATCATCAGGTAGCTCTGCGTGGCGGCAGTCTTGGCTTCCTCTTTGGCTTCAGGGAGCGCGGTTTCGTCCTGGAGGCTGTAGCGCCAAAGCAACTTGGCTTTTTCCACCCGAGCTTGCACCTGACCATCGGCGGCACCGGAGAGCTGCCAGTATTCGTTTTTCACTGGGATGGGCGCTCCGCTCAGAGTGCCGTCCTCGAAGGTCAAATACTGAGGGAATTGGGGATACGGTGCGAGTTTCGTGGGGTCGGGTGAGGGGCGCAGAATGGCCGGGCCGTAGGCGCGGACGGCGTAGGCAGCGTATTGGGTGCTTTGACCGAAGTCGAGTGCGGCACGCTCCAGTTCTGCGGTTTCGGCGCGTGCCCCCGCAGGAGCGGGAAGGCGCTCAGGGATCGTGGCGGGATCCACAAGGCGCGGATAGCGGATGCGCAGGGCATTGATCATGCCCTGGTAGCCGCGCAGGCTTTGGCCTTGCAGCAGTTCGTTCACGGATTCCGCCATATTGCGGGCCACGTTGTTCGTGAAGGGATTGCGGTTCGTCTCCGTGATGAGTGCGGCATGCTGGGCGGTGAACGCGGCCTCCAGGTAGTTGAAATAGACGTAGCGGTTGCCGTTCGCGCCCGTGGATGAGTAGGCGGCCACGACCTCATCCCAGCCATAGCGCTCCGGGAAGCCCTGACGGTAGGATCGGCCCAAGGAGAGGTCTTTGGGCGTGTCTTCGAGAATGATGAAATCGAGCTTCTTGATAGGCTGGCTGGTGACATCCGGCCCCCAGGTATCGGTGCCAGTTTTGATGCGGTAGCGGACCTTGACGGTGACGTTGTAGGGCACACGTCCGGCACCCACGCCCGTCGGTGGCGCTGGATACATGTGGTCCTGCGGCGGCTGACTTGGGAAGGATGCAGATGCAATGGTGGTCACGACGCTATTCTTGCCAGTCACGTTGTTGATCTCATAAGTTCCCTCGACTGAACCCGGCGCATCGAAGTCCCAGTAGTAGCCCAACACCTCGCCGGTTATACCGCGCTTGAAGCTGACCTCGGCGAACATCTTGATCTCGTTGGTGCGCTCCGGGTCGCTGAGGTTGCCGCCCTTGTGACGGGCCAACCGCGGGTTGGCGTAGAGGCTGAGCGTGAGCGCATCATCCGCTGTGCCTGCCTGTCGCACAAGGATGGAAGGATCCGCCACCCCATCTAGGTCCACGACATCCTCCGTGACACCGTGGATGCCATTTTGCACCACGGAGTTGTCCGTTTTCGTGATTTGCAGGCGTGGCGTGTAGCTCACCGAAGTCGCAGCACCCGCGCCGCTAAAAACCGCCGTCCAGGAGGTGTGGATTTGCTCCGCCGTCACGCTTGCACCCACGGTTTTGCTTACGTCCCAAACGCCATCGCCATTGAAGTCCCAGCGCCAGTTCTTGATCTGCGAATAGGGCACCGTGGACTCGTCCGGCAGGTAGGTGAAGACCACGTTTTCACCCGCCTCGACATCAAAGGGACGGGCAAGGAACCGGAGAGGCTGCTGGGCCGATGCTGCGGACACCAGCAGTAGGTATATAACTGCTGCGAAGCGGTACATGGCCATCAGTATTTGATGATGTAGTTGACGTAGGCGTTCTTGGGGCGGGTTTCGTTTCCGCCTCTGTCATATGTAGCATTTGGCGATGTTATTCGTTGCCCCACGCCATCTCCATCGGGTGTGGAATACTCGGGAGAGCTGCCACTGTCATACCAGTGATAGTCGTCAAAGTTATGATTGTGCCTTCTGAATTGATCCATTTGAACACTTCCCAGCATTGCACCTACACCTAAACCATTCTTGTTCATAGCAAGACGCTGAAGAACATCTGGATCTTCAGCTTGAGTTACAACCATGCCTGTTGCCACCCCGGATAGCGCAATTTTAACACCAGCTAGTGCATTCGCTCTGCTTGATGCAAAGGCAATTTCATTGGAACTCACTGTGATTACAAAATAATCAGTATCAGTAACGAGACCGACTAACGGACTCGTAACTCTTACTGCCATGCCGGTTCGGTTAAATGGGTGGGCTGGAACAGTAATATTGTTGCTGTTTGGGCTTCCTGTGAAGGTCGCCTGTAGATTCGGCATGACGCCACGCAGAAATTGCCCGCGAAGATCGGGAACGTTAAAGGTATTTCCATCAGGCGCTCCAAAGCTAGTGCCTATGATACCAAAGAGGTTCGCATACATGCCTGACCTTGAATAAGATGCGCCATCACATAGCAAATACCCCGTCGGAACCACGGAGCCCCCATAAGGCAGAACAGTGCCCGTCGGCACGAGTGCCTCTGCCACTGCTGCAGCAAGCTTTTCGATAGTAATTGAGTTGTTTGCAAGCTTTGCGGTGCTGATCAGGCCATCGGCAAGTTTGTCCGCAGTCACTGAATTAATGGCGATTTTTTCTGTGGTAATCGCACTAGCTGCGATTTTATCAGTAGAGACAGAATTAACACCAAGCCGTTCTGGCTTGATAAAGCCGATTGTAGGATCGGGAGTTGTGAATGCTGCACTCCAATTATGCCCCGCTAACTTCTCCGCGTTCTTTGCATGAAACGCCGGCATGATCAGCGAACGTGGCACCATCTCCGGATCGGCAGTGGTGGCGAGGTTGTCGGTGTCCACGGTGATGCCGAGGTATTTGGTCTGGGAGAAGTCCACGCTGGTGAGCGGGCTGATGCTGCCGAGGAAGACATTGATCATGCCGCGAGTGACGCCGATTCTTACATGCCTCTCCGACCACACCGGCTGCCCGCCCACGGCCTGGTCGTAGAGATTGAAGATGACGGAGTATTGGCCGTCGGCGGCGAGCACGCCGGACTGGTTCGTGACCTGGCCTTGGAAGGGGATGTAAAGGGGGGATTCCGCTGCGAAGGATGAAGGATGAAGGATGAAGGATGAAAGCAGCAACGCGATGAGGCCGAGTTTCAAGTTTAAGGTTTCAAGTTTCAGGTTCATGGCGGTGAGGGGCGGTTAGAAGTAAGATGTGAGAAGCAATGGGTAGGCGGCCATCAGGGGAGGGTGCGGCCGGGCTGGATTTGGATGTCGCCGACGGCGGAGGCGGTGGGGCTGAAGACGGCTCCTCCGAGGGTGGTGGCGATGCGGAAGCGGTTGGGTTTCGTGGTGCCGCTGGGGATGGTGTAGGGGGTGAAACCGATGACGTTGGCGGCTTCGACGGCCTTGCTACCTGAAGGGGCGGCGGGATAGGGGGCAATGGCTGAAACCGCCAGCGCTTCATACTTCGTTGCGTTGGGGCTGTTGGTATTGAAGCGGATGTAGCGCAGCGCAGGGTGATTGACGTTGAAGTCGATGTCCTCCGGGCCGAGGGGACCGATATTCTGCGCGCCTAGCTCGCTTTGATTGAGGGTGCCGTCATTATCGTGATCACCCGTGGCGCTCACGGCGACAGGGACGGGCGGGTCGCCCAAAGGAAGGGTGATTGCATAAGGAGTGCGGTCAAGGTCGAGCGTAGCACCGTCCCAGATGCTTTCCTGGAAGACGAAGCCGGAGGTGAGATTCACGGGCGAGGGGCCGAGGTAATTCACGCTGGTGGTGGCGATCTCGGTGACGCCGGCGGGATCGGCGGCGGGAGTATTCGCGGCAGCATCAGCGCGGGCACCGAACGCTCCGACGAAGCCTGTGACGAGGATTTGCTGTGTGCCACCTGCGGGATCAGCGCTGCCGCGATGGACGTGGATGAGCTGCGTTTTATCGATGGGCGCGCCGAGGCTGCCGCCGCTGAGGGTTGCCTTGGCGGTGTAGATGCCGGGCGTGGCGTAGTCGTGAAAGGTCTCGGTGAGCGTGGCGAGAGGGCCGGATTGATCGGTGCTGCCATTGCCATCGAAGTCCCAGGCGATGGTGGTGCCTGCGAAATTCAGCGGCAGATCGACGGTGAACTCGACATGCAGCGGCTGCGTGCCTGCATAACCGATGGGCGGGGCGGCGGTGAGCTGGGGCTCGGTGATGGCGAGCGGAGTGATGGCGATGTCACCCAGCGTCTCGTCATTTTCGCTGATGAAGAAGGTGTAGGTGGTGGTGGCGTAGCCGGGTTTGGAAAGGTACAGCGTGTAGTCGTTCTCGGTGAGCGCGGGTATGGTGAAGGTGCCGTCGGCGGCGCTGCTGAAGGTCTGGGTGGTGACACCACCTTCCAGGCGGATCGATGCGCCCTCAATGACCTCCACGGGCATGGCCCCGGCCTTCACGATGCGTCCGGTGGCCTGATGCGTGGACGCGCCCTCGATGTTCAGCCCCCAGGTCG
>CALDGV010000819.1 GCA_937941745.1 uncultured Prosthecobacter sp.
TCATCGGCCAGGACGAAGCCGTTGTCGCCATCTCCAAAGCACCCCGCCCCAGCCGTGCCGACCTCAAAGATCCGCGCCGTCCCATCGGCAGCTTCCTCTTCCTCGGCCCCACCGGCGTCGGCAAGACTTTCCTCGCCAAGAATCTAGCAGAGTTCATGTTCGGCAGTGCCGAGGCGCTCATCCAGCTCGACATGTCCGAATACATGGAGAAGCACACTGCTTCCCGTCTCATCGGCGCACCTCCTGGGTATGTCGGCTATGAAGAAGGCGGACAGCTTTCCGAAGCGGTGCGTCGTCGTCCCTACAGCGTCGTGCTCTTTGATGAGATTGAAAAAGCTCATCCCGATGTCATGCACCTCCTCCTTCAGATCCTCGAAGAAGGTCAGGTCACCGACAACTTCGGTCGCAAGATCGACTTCCGTAACACCATCGTCATCCTCACCTCGAACGTGGGTGCTGAGCAGATCAAGCGCCAGACCAGCCTTGGCTTCATGGCCATGCAGCAGGACAGCGCTGACAACGCTGGCATCAAGGGCAAGATCAACGAGGCCGCGAAGAAGTTCTTCAAGCCCGAGTTCCTCAACCGCCTGGATGATATCGTGGTGTTCCAGATGCTGGAAAAGACCCAACTCAACGTCATTGTCGATCTCGAGGTCGCCAAGGTCGTCGCCCGCCTCAAGAAGAAGAACATCCACATCACGCTCGACGACACCGCCCGTGAGTTCCTCATGAAAGAGGGCTTCGATCCGCAGTATGGCGCGCGTCCGATGCGCCGTGCCGTGGAAAAGAACATCGAAGATCCGCTGGCCGAGCATCTCCTCCGTGGCGACGTGCGCGATGGCGACATCGTGAAGGTTTCCTTCGATGAGGAGTCGAAGCGTCTCAAGTTTGCCGCCGACAAGCGTGACGATGCTCCTGTCGAGGTTCCGACCACCAATGCCGCCTAGTTCCGCTGATTTGGGGCAGTTTCCCTCTCCTCGTTGAGGAGGGGGAGGGGATGAGGAGACGTTTTCCAATCAGCATTCGCGAAACTCATGATCCGCGCCGTCATCCTGCTCGTCATTCTCACCAGCCTCGGCTGGTGGTTGGATCGTGGGCATCAGGAGGGTCGTTTTCAGCGTGTGGATGAGCTGTTTCTGGACTTCCTCGTCGCCAATGCCCGGGATCGTTTTGAAAAGGCCGCGCCATCTGCCGATAACCCCGTTGTGCTGGTGAAAATGCGAGCGGCTGACAAAGCCGAGTACGCAGGCTGGCCGCCACGCCCCCTGGATTGGCAGATGGTGCTCAAAGGCTTGCAGCCGTTCGATCCGGCGGTGCTCGTGATTCCCGAAACCCTGATGTGGGGCAGCCCGTCGCCTGAGTTTGTGCGCGAGACCGCAGCGGCATTGATCCCCTTTCCCAGCACGGTGCTGGGTGTCGAGGCGCAGCTTGCGACCAGCGCCGACTCGCCTGCTTTTCTCGGCGGACTCGATGATGCGCTGCCGCGCTTTGAAAAATTCAGCCGTGAGTTCGAGGCCGTGCCTGCACTTGGTGCACTGATCACCGCACCGGATGATCTGTTACGCCGACAGGCGGAGATTGGCATCAGCTTTGCTCGCAAAGACGATGACCAGACGCTGCTGCCCTACGCCTTACAAGAAGGCGGTCGCTTGCGCCCTACCGTGCTCGCGCAGGCCGTTTCGCGCGTTTCCAGCACGCCCTACGCCACGCATCGGTTGCTGCTAGGCCCGGGCGCTGGCGCGTATCTGGCGAACGGTGGCTTTGTGCCGCTCAATGCATCGGGCGAATTCATCGTGGACGCTCAACAAACCGTCCCCGAGGTCGATGCGCTCAATCTGATGACCGTGGAGATGGCTGATGCGCTGAGTGCTGCGGACAAACAACATCTCACTGGCGGGAAAATCATCGTGATCGGCACCGATGACGATGCCACGGGCGGTTTGGCCCGAGTGCATGCCCAGGCGCTCGCTCAAGTGCTCGCCATGCCACGCATTCACCTGCTTCCGTCCTACGTTCAGTGGATCATCTGGGGTGTCGCGGCCCTTGCTGGCTTCTGGCTTGTTTTACGCGTTCCCAAAAAGAAATCGCTGCTGCGTGGAGCCGCGTTCATCTTCGCCGGACTCGTCATTTGC
>CALDGV010000820.1 GCA_937941745.1 uncultured Prosthecobacter sp.
AGCATGCCGATGAAGCGGCTGAGCAGGCCCAGGTTGCTCAGGGCGTTGATCTGCCATTCCATGCCTTCCTTCTGGTCCAGGAACCACCAGCCAGAACCAAACTGCACTTTGCCTGGCGTGGTGCCATCGGCAAAGTTTCCGGCCATGGTCCCGAAGACATAGTTGTCCGCTGGGTTGACGTTGTAGAGCACGGTTTTGGGCAGGGCGTTTTCAGAATCCAGCGCGTTGAGGAAGGCGGAGAGAGTTTCGGCCTGCGGATAGTCGCCAATGCTGTCGCAGCCGACATCAGCGCCGATCTCGCGGGCGAGACGGGCGTTGTTGTTGCGGATGGGGCCGAGATGCAGCTGCATGGTCCAGCCGCGCTTCGCGTTCATCCGGCCCACATGAAGCATCACGTAGGTGCCGAGGATGGCCAGATCATCCGCCTGCACACTCGGCTCGCCCGACCCACGATAGCGGTTGAAAATGCTGCGCGCGGCATCTTCTCCGGCGAAGGTGGCAAAGCAGGCGTTCAGACCATGATCACTCAGGCGGCCGCCAATGGCGTGGAAGGCTTCATGACGCTTGTCCAAGGCCTCGATCAGCTTGTCGAAGCTGCTGATTTCCATGTCCGCCTGCGCGCCGAGCTTGTCGCACCAGGCATTCCAGGCTGCCGGGTTGCTGATGGCGTAGGACTTGTCGGGCCGGAAGGTGGGATAGACACCAATTTCCAGGCCGTCGGCGGCACATTTTTCGTGCCAGGAAAGGTCGTCTGCAGGGTCGTCGGTCGTGCAGAGGGCACGCACCTTCTGGGTGCGGAGGATGCCACGGGCGCTCATCTCGCGCTGGGCCAGCATGGTCTCCGTCTTTTCCCAGATCGCAGGGGCGGTCTGCTCATTGAGCAGCTCATCGATGCCAAAGTAGCGCTTCAGCTCCAGGTGGGTCCAGTGATAGAGCGGATTGCGCAGGGTGTGCGGGACGGTGGCCGCCCAGGCGAGGAATTTTTCTTTGGGGCTGGCAGTGCCGGTGATCAGGCGCTCGTGCACTCCATTGCAGCGCATGGCGCGCCATTTGTAGTGGTCGCCCTCCAGCCAGATTTCATGCAGGTTCCTGAACTGGCGGTCTTCGGCGATGTCCTTCGGCGGCAGGTGGTTGTGGTAGTCGATGATCGGCTCATCCTTGGCAAACTCATGGTACAGGCGGCGTGCGGCGGCGGATGAGAGGAGGAAGTCGTCGTGGATGAAGGACATGGTCAGGTTTTCTCAGGGGATTGCTTTGACAGGATGGGCAGTACTTGGACGATGGGCAACTTTTCTTGCCTCCCCCATGACACCGAGCCGCCTGCTTGCCGCGATCCTGCCGGTCCTGATCCTGTGCTCGTGCTCGACCCTCCGCTTTTACACCCAGGCTGCCGGCGGGCAGATGGAGATGCTGCGCAAGGCCAGGCCGGTGGCCGAAGTGATGGCCGACCCGAAGACCAAGCCGGTCCTGAAGCAGAAGCTGGACACGGTGGCGGACATCCTGCGTTTCGCCGAACAGGAATTGCAACTGCCTGCCAGGGGCCAGTATGGCCGCTATGCAAACCTGGGCCGCCGCTATGCCGTGTGGGTCGTCTTTGCCGCGCCGGAGTTCAGCATCGAGCCGAAGACCTGGTGCTACCCCATGCTCGGCAGGCTTGCATACCGGGGCTTTTTTGAGGAAAAACTCGCTCTCCAGGAGGCTGAAGAACTGCGTGCCGAGGGCTTTGATGTGCATGTCGGCGGTGTCGAGGCCTATTCCACCCTGGGCTACTTCCGTGATCCGCTGCTCAACACCTTCATCGGCCGTGACGATGCTGCCCTGGCGGAGCTCATCTTCCACGAACTGACCCATCAGCGTCTCTACTTGAAGGGTGACACCGACTTCAACGAGGCCTTTGCCACTGCCGTGGGACAGGAGGGAGCCCGCCGCTGGCTGAAATCCCGAGGCCGGCTCAAAGAACTGGCTGTCTTTGAGAAGGAACTGCGGGTGGAGCGTGAGTTCATCGCACTCATTTTGAAGACCCGTGAAGAACTGAAGGAGGCTTACCAACAGAGCGCCTCTTCAGACCGTGAAGCCCAGCTTCAGGCGAAGCAGCAGGTCCTGGAACGTCTGCGAAGCCGGGCTCTGAAGCTGGACCATCAGCATGGCGGCAGCCTGAAGATTGAGCGCTGGTTCAAGAAGCCCGTGAACAATGCCCGTCTGGCCACGGTGTCGTCATACTATGAGATGCTGCCCGGTTTTGAGTCTCTGCTCAGACAGCACGGAGGTGACCTGGGAAGCTTTTTTGAAGGTGTGAAGTCCATGAGCCGCCTGGGCCATGATCAGCGCCGCTCGAAGGTGATGGAGGCCGTGGTCAAGCCATGAAGCGCTTTCTGCCCTGGCTTCTGCTTTCTCTGCTTGTGCTGGGGGTTATACTGGCCGCTCGTGAACGCCATCGCCGCACCGCTGGCCAAGCCTGGCAGATCCTGAGGTTCCGGGACCCTCAGGCCAGCCTGGAGCAGGCTTTGGCCTGGCAGGCGGAGCAGGAGGTGGTGAGGCGTCGACGGCAGGCCGCAGGCTTCCAGAAGGATGTCGAGGAGGCGGTGAAGGCGGAAATGGAGGTCTGGAAACGTCAGTTTCACCTAGGGGATCAAGATCGGTCAGAACGGCTGGCTCTCCAGAGACTGAGTGAGCCTGAAATGAAGGTTCTGATCCGTGAACAGTTGCTGGATGAAGCCTTTCTCGAGGCCGGAAGGGCATCTGCGAAGGAAAAGGAGGCGCGTGACTGGTATTCAGCGCATCGCGAGGAGCTGCGAATCCCGGAACTTCATCGCGTCAGTCACCTCTTTTTGAGCCCGCATGACCCGAAGCGACCCGATCGCCGGGGCCAAATTGAGGCACTGCGGGCTCAGATTCAGCAGGAGGGTGACTTTCAGCGCCTGGTCGCCCTGCATTCGGAGGATGCGCGCAGCAGGCCACTGCAGGGAGATTTGGGCTGGATGGGCCGCCGTGGGGTTCCGCCTGAGTTCCTGGAGGCGGTGAAAAAGCTACCTGTAGGCCTGATCAGCTCCCCAGTAAGGACCTCGCTCGGGTGGCACCTGCTGCGTGTCACGGAGCGCCAAAAGACACGCATCCCCGCCTTCGAGGAGGTTCGGGAGGAGATCCTGGCGATGCTGAGCAGTTGGGACTCATAAGTCGTGAGGAGAAGGCGACGCAGCGTGAGGTCAGCGATGGGCAAGTGCGCAAGAAAGCTTCAGGTTCTTAAATATTAAATTTTCCAAATCGTTGGCATATTTTTCTGGAGTAATACCATAAATTCCATAAAATAAAGAGATTCTGAAATCTCTCTTTTGCCTCATTCCCTTTCCATGACGAACGCCTCGCCAGGCGGAGCCGACCTGCGTTCGGCTTCTGCCCTGTGTGATTCGAAGTCTTTCCGGCCGCTGTCCTGGTGGTCGGGACGGCTTCCGTGGCTTGTTGTGGCGTGGCTTCTGGCCTGGGCCGGCTTGGCTGCGGCTCAAACGAGTGACTTTGGTGACGCCGCGGCCTTTGCGGTGGCCACCCAGACGGCCAACAGCGCGATCCGCATCGGTTCGACTGCGACCGATGCCGAAACGGCATCTCCTGCAAATGCAGCGGCCAATGGTGATGACTGGGCTGCCACGGATGATGAAGACCTTATTCCTCCCTCCTTCATCGCGGGCAGTGCCACCGCCTTCAGCATTCCAGTCACGGTCACGCCAGCTTCTTTGTCGGGTTCAACGGCGCGGCTGAACGTGTTTGTGGACTGGAACGGCGATGGAGATGTGGGCGATGCGGGTGAAACCCAGGCCGTGCAGACCGTCAATGCGTCTGGCAGCTACACGTTCAACATCACGCCTCCTGCCGGAACCAGCAG
>CALDGV010000821.1 GCA_937941745.1 uncultured Prosthecobacter sp.
GTTCAGCAACTGCTGGTTCCGAGTGTTGGCATTCAGCACGCTCAGGGTGCCATGACCATGCTCCATGAGGTAGATCGCCGTGCCTGTAAGCATCCCAAGGAAGGTGGAATCCATCATCGGGCAGTGCTCCAAGTCCACGACCAGGTCCGTAAGACCGCTGCCAATCACTGCCTGGAACGCACGCTTGGCCTGCACCGAATTCTGAAAGTTGCCGCGACCTTCGACACGAAGCCAGAACACATTACCAATCCGGCCGACGAGGATGTTGGAAGGGACAGGCACGGCACGAGGGGGGTTAAAACTCGATTCGTTTCAGACGGCCCGCCGGACGCATCCAGGCAGGCTGTCGAAACTTGCAGCAGGCTTGTGCGGCGGGGTTCATGGCAGTCACAAAGGCTAACTGGTTTAATTCCAAAGATAGGAGGCCTTGCTGACAAGTTCTTCTTTCCCGCGCAGCAGGGTCACACGCCAGGCTGTGACGCGCCCGTGGGTGGTGTATTCATCTCCGATCACCTTGAAATGAGTGGAATTGGAACGCCGGACCTCGCTGACCTCCTCCTCGATCACCTTCGTCGCGAGGCCGTCATTGGCCTGCCGGTATTCAAAGCGGACGGTCACAGGCTGGGAGCGGTCATCCACTTTCCAAAAGACCGTGTAGTAGTGACCACCCCGGGCCATCACCTCGGCCCGTGTCACAGCGCCGAAAAGATGATGCTGACGCTCGAAGAGGATCGCCTGATCCTGCACGAGCACCGGCTTGTTGGGCACCAGGTGATAATACTTCACCTTGGAGATCCTCCCGCCATCGCCCTTGGAAACCGAGGAACAGGAAATCAGGCTGCTGGCCATGATGGCTGCAGCCACAAGGCGGAAAAGGAAACTGCGTGCACCGGGAGTCATGCGATAAGGGCGATTATTCCGAACAGAGCCATATATGTCAACGTGTTGCATCAGCAACCGTTCATGCCAGGCAGGAGAGACCAAGTGGGATTTCGGCGCAAGATCAGTCTGCCTGCCGGCGAGATGCTCTGCCATGCGTTTCCCGCTCGTTTTCTGCCTTTGCCTCACTTCTCTCGCTTCAAGCCTGGCTCAAGCGCCCCTGCAGCAGTGGATTGACGAGGCCATCCGGGCAGGCGGTGGAGTGGTGACGGTGCCACCTGGAGAGCATGTCCTGGAAAAAGGCCTGATCATCAAAGACGCCAAAAAGCTGGCCCTGCGAGGATTGGAAAAGGAACAATGCGTGCTCAAACTACCGCCCCTGGCCTATGCGGAAACCGCCCAGGCAGCCCCCAAGGGTCAGCTGAAGCTGCAAGTGCGCCAGGCCCGCGGATGGAAGCCTGGCATGCGCCTGCACATTGAGGCAGAGGGAGAGATCGACAGCTTCACCGACAAGCCCAGGCCCTATGTGCTTGCGGTCGTTCAGGAGGTGGGAGAAGGCTTTTTCACCCTCAAAGAGCCCCTGAAATTCGCGGTGCCCGAGTCCTGCGTGATCCGCCATGCAGACGCGCCCAACCTCATCGAGATTCGCGGGGTCTGCGAAGGTCTCGAAATCGCCAACCTGATTTTGGACGGAGGCCGCACGGAGGCCGACCCTCCGGTGCAAGGTCACGCCCAGCTCTGCGCCGTCTTTGCCTCCGGCGCCTACAGCTACGAGAAGGGTCCGACGGGTCCCAAGCCAAAGGACGTCGTTCTTCGTGACTGCATCATCCAAAACTGCTTTGGCCGCGGCGCCGCCTTTTACAGCGTGGAAAAACCCTCCGTGGAGCGATGCAGCTTTCGGGATGCCTGCGATGAGGCCGTGGACTTCGACCACTTCACCACAGGAGGACGTGCCGTGGGCAATCAGATCATCCGCTGCCGTGTGGCTTTCGAGCTGAACGATGTCAACGAATGCCTGATTGA
>CALDGV010000822.1 GCA_937941745.1 uncultured Prosthecobacter sp.
GAGCGCAAGGTGCCTGAACCCCTGCCCTTTGAGATGGTCAAGGATGCCATCCGCCAGCGCATCCTCGAAGAATTCAAAGACCGGAAGTTTAACGAGTTCATCGAGCAGCTCAAAGCGGTCTCTGAGATCCAGGACACCGATCCTGCCGAGGAAAACTGCGGCTGCGGGCATTGAGCCCCACTCCACCAACTGCTGTCCGACCATGATCCAGCGCCTCCTCTGCCTGCTTCTGCCGCTAGCCCTGCTCAGCAGCTGTGCCCAGGTCCAGGTTCGTCCCCTGCTTGGCAAGACCCTGCATTTCCAGGCGGCGGACTTCGGGCCTGAAAGCATGAGCGCCCCGCTCATTGGTCCCGGAGCGCCGTCCCGGCAGGTGTGGGTGGTCCACCGCCCCCAGCCGCAGGCCGGCCCGGGGATCGTCCAGATCCTGCCTGCACGTGCCATCAAGCACTTGAACCGCTGCGTCAGCTCCCTGCCCAGGGATGCCGCCCATCATGCCCTGCGCACACGCCTGATCCATACGCGGAGCCGCATCCTCGACTTTTACAACGAACGGCGGAACGCCTTCATGTCCGTGCCGCCCTTCAGCCCCCGCAGCGGCTACTTTGCCCGCCAGATGATCCTGCCCGGCCTGGGCACCACGCGATAAAGTGCATTTTCGGATGGTGGCCGCCTGCGAAGCAGCTATTTTCGCGGCTCCTGATCTGCCGCCGATGTGGTGAAATGGTAAACACAGCGGACTTAAAATCCGCTGGGAGGCAACTCCCTTGCCGGTTCGAGTCCGGCCATCGGCACTCTCTTGAGCTGAGAATTCGCAGGAGGTTACTCCGGCCGCTTTCAGGCCAAGTCACAGCGCAGCTCCTGGGTGCCGCCTGAGACCTTTGGACTTTTTTGTGGGCTCGATGGGCCAAGGTCGTCAGAGGAGCGCACCCCTGCCTCCCTCTCGCATGATTTTCCGACGGTTTCCCCTGTTCACCCTCTGCCTGCCGGCGGCCCTGCTGGCCCAGCAGCCTGCCTCCGTTCCACAAACTCAGCAGCTGGATGAAATCGTGATCGAGGGGAAGGCGGATGACCTGCTGGGGCAGACCGACACGGCCAGCAAAGGCCGGGCGACGCAGCGCGACTTCCTCTCGCGCCCGCTGCTCCGGCGCGGTGAGATCCTGGAGACGATTCCCGGCATGATGATCACCCAGCATGCGGGCGGGGGGAAGGCGAACCAATACTTCCTGCGCGGCTTCAACCTCGATCATGGCACGGATTTCAGCATCAGCCTGGAGGGGATGCCGCTGAACATGCGCACGCATGCCCATGGGCAGGGTTACACAGACCTGAATCCGCTGATCCCGGAGCTGGTGCAGTCGCTCGACTATGCCAAAGGCACCTACACGGCGGCCGATGGCGACCTCAGCAGTGCAGGCAGCGCGAATTTCCTGCTCTGGGATGTGATGCCGAAGAACCTCATCCGCCTGGAGTTTGGCGAGTACAACTACTACCGCGCCCTGGTGGCTGGAACGCTGCCCTTTGACTCCAGGGTGGAAGAGGGGGTGTCGCAGGGCCTGACCTATGCGCTGGAATACAACTACTACGATGGTCCCTGGCAGCAGGCGGAGGAGTTCAACCGCTGGAACGGCCTGCTGCGCTGGTTCAAGCAGGATGTGGACACAAAGCTCAGCGTGACCTTCATGGGCTACCGCGGCAGCTGGACCAGCACCGACCAGATCCCGGAGGCGCTGATCAACAACGGCACTCTTGACCGCTACGACACGATGGACCGCACTGCCGGAGGCGAGAGCGAACGCTACAGCCTGAACATCGCCTTTGAGCACCGGGAGGATGATGTGGTCACCCGTGCGAACGCCTATGCCATCTATTACCTCCTCGACCTGTACTCCAACTTCACCTACTTCCTGGATGATCCGGTGAATGGTGACCAGTTCCAGCAGGCGGAGCAGCGCTGGGTGCTGGGCGGCAATCTCTCCCGCACCTGGGAGAAGCGTGAGCTGTTTGGCATCGAATCCGACCTCACCCTGGGCCTGCAGACCCGCACCGACATCATTGACGGCATCGGCCTGTGGAAGACCCGGCAGCGGCAGCGCCTTTCCCAGGTGCGTCAGGACGACATTCTGGAAAGCAGCCTCGGCTTGTACGCCGAGGCCACCACCCGCTGGGCCCCCTGGTTCCGCACGGTGCTCGGTGTCCGTGGTGATCTTTACTACTTTGAGCCGCTGGAAAGCACGGTGGATGGCCAGGATGCGGAGACGGCAGGCATTGTGAGCCCGAAGTTCAGCGCGATTTTTGGTCCGTGGCAGCAGACGGAGCTTTATCTGAACTTCGGCACCGGCTTTCACAGCAATGATGCCCGCGGTGTGAGCGCCGGCCGCAACAGCGCGGATGCCCTGGTGAGAACGATGGGCGCGGAGATCGGCCTGCGCACCCAGGCCGTGCCTACGGTGACGACGACGCTGGCCTTCTTCTGGCTGCGCAGTGACAGCGAACTGATCTACGTGGGCGATGCCGGCACAAACGAACCCGGCCCCGGCAGCGATCGCTACGGCATTGAGCTCGCCAGCTACTGGCGCCCGGCGAAGTGGTTCAGCGCCGACATGGAGCTGGCGCTCACCCGTGCCCGTCTTCGCGATGCGCCTGGTGGTGCCGACCATATCCCGAACAGCATCCCCATCATGTTCAGCGGTGGGTTCACCCTCGGCGCCCAGGGGAACGACGACGGCTTTTTTGCCGGCGCGCGCGTGCGCTGCTTTGCCAACAGCCCGCTTGAGGAGACCAACACGATCAAGGGGCGCGACAGCATCCTGGTGAATGCCACGGTCGGCTACCGCCACAAGAGCTGGGAAGCCGCCGTGGACTGCCTGAACCTTCTGAACCGCCAGGACTACGACATCAGCTATGCCTACGACAGCAATCCTGGCACCGGGCTGATCAGCGGCCGCCATGTGCACCCCATCGAACCCAGGATGTTCCGCTTCCGCGTGACCTACCACTTCTGAGGATCGCGGCCCGGCCTGGGAAATCAGGGGATGGTGGTGCTGTCCTTCGGCGGGTTGCGCCCGATGAACGGGTGCTGCTCCAGGTCCACCACCTGCCCGCTGATGGGGCCGCTTTCATCCGCCAGCCAGTACACGGCGGCGGCGGCGATCTCCTCCGGCCAGAGGATGCGGCCCGCCGGTGCATAGACCTTCGGCAGGTCCGCATACCAGTCCTCTTTCAGGCCGTGCTCGCGTTTCCGTTTTGCCTCGTTTTCCGTGAGCACCCAGCCGGGGTTGATCTGGTTCACCCGCACGCCGTCCTCCCTCATCAGCGTGTCACCCAGGTTGCGGGTGAGGGTCATGAGAGCACCTTTGGAAACAGAGTAGGGCATCAGGTTCGGCTCGCCGCTCCAGGCATTCACGCTGCCGATGTTCAGCACACAGCCACGCACCTTGCGCAGCTCCGGCAAGGCGGCCTTGATGAGGGTAAAGGGCGCCAGTGTGTTCACTTCCAGCATCTTTCGGAAGAAGGGCAGGTCCGTCGTATGCAGGTTGGATCCGGCCACCAGCGCGGCGTTGTTTACCACGGCATCCAGTCTCCCAAAACGGTCCACCGCCAGCTTCACCAGCGTGGCCGGGCAGGACTCGGTAGTCAGGTCTTCGACATGACCTGCCGCATGCTCGCTGCCAATCTCCGCCACCACTTCGGCCACGAGGTCGGCTTCCAGGCCATGCACCACGACCTTCGCTCCCTCCTTCACACAACGTTTGGCGATGGCCTTGCCGATGCCGGTCGCGCTGCCAGTGACGAGGATGACTTTGTTTTCGAGACGCATGGGATGAAAAGAGGAGGGTTGCAGGAGCCTGACGATAAAGGCTGCCTCGCGTCATTCTCCACGACAAACTGTGTGTGAAGTGCGACGACGAGCGTCCTCACTCTGCCAGTCGCTCGCGATACACCTTCCGAGCATGCTCGTAGGCCGCCACGGCGTCGGCGTGCTCTTTCGGGGCGATGAGCGCCTCTTTTTGCGACCAGCATTGATCGACGCTCTTGAGGCACCATTCGAGGCTGCGTTTCTCGCGGATGGGCTTGTTGTCCACGATCACGAAAATCGGGTTCGTGTGCGAACTGGCGCGGATGCGCAGGGCGAGCCAGCAGCTCTTTTCGATGGGCACGTCGAAGCTCAAATCACGCATCGTGCCGTCGGCGGCGATGGTTTGCTTCTGCACGGCGAATCCATTCACCAGCAGCTCCACCGGCACGTTTCGTGAGCTGCCGATTCGAGCACGCTCGAGGTCCCAGAACGGCTTTTGGCCGGCAGGAGCATTTTGGATGTCCGGACGCGGCTGCACATCGAGCAGCGCGGAGGCTTTGACAGTCACTTTCACGCTCGTGGGCTTCGCAAGTCGCAGTTCGCTGTTTTGTGTGCCAAGTTCGAGGTCGTTCGCCTTGAAGTCGATGAGGTGGCTCTTGCCATCGCTCACATAGGCACGGCCGGCACGGATGCCTTCGCACCACGCATCATAGCTGAGTCGCTCATCGAGCTTCACATAGGCGCGACCGAGGCCCACACGCTCGCCGTAGATGCAAGGGAAGTCCGTCTCGCCGCTGATGCGGGTGCGGAAGCCTGCGTTGAGCGTGTGATACCAGATGTTCAGCTCCCAGGTATGCGGTGTATCCACCATCGACATGAAATCGACCGCTGGCACCGGCTTGCCATCGGGTCCTTCGACCTCGTGTGTGACATCGACGATGTATTCGCAGGCACCGATGCCGTTGAAGGGCGGCACGATGAAGTTTGGCAGCTCGTCCGTCGCGCTTGGAAGGCCGAGCTTGTATTGCTGACCTCGCGCAGGGTCATTTTCAGCGAGTGGCTGCAGGCCCCAGCCGCTGTGCGCGGGGCCGGTGAGCGCGCCCTGCTTCTTCGCCCACTTCAGCGTGTTCAGGCAAAGCGTGGGCCAGTGATCCGTCGAGTCGCCGCCGGGATACATCTGCTCCTTCAGCTTCAGCAGGCACAAATGCCCGCTCTTGTGCGAGCCGAAGCCGCTGACCTCCACATCGTAGCGCAGCAGAAAGGGAAAACGCGATTCCTTGTCCTCCGTGCCGGTGAAGAACTGCTTCTGATAATCGAAGCACGGCCCCCACGTGAGATTTGCGCCGATTTTCAAATCCTCACCCATGCAATGCCGCGCCATGTCCTGCGCATGCACGCCCTGCGTCGGCACGGAGTAGTGCGCACAGCCCGCCGCATGAATGTGATGATCACCGCTCCACCAGCCGAGCTTCGACGGATCAATCCAGCGCTTCACTTGAAAGCTCCACGAGGCATTTTGGCCTGAAATCGCGACTTTCCGCGTCTCCGGCAGCGATTCGGGTCCGCGACGAAAAACCACGTCGTAGTCACCATCCGGAAGTTTCAGCGATTCACCGTCACCACGGTAGATTTGTGGATGGAAGAAGAAATCGGGCGCGTGGCGCTTGATCTGGCTCGGATAGACGCGTCCGGCCTTGTCCTTGATGAGCAGCTCGGCGATGCACGGCTTGCCATTTTCATCGGTGATGGCGAGTTTCACCTCGCGTGCGGGCTGACAGTCAAAGAGCACGCTCGTTTCGTTGCGGAAGCCGAGGTCCTGCGTGCCTTGCCCCGTATCAAAGCTGAACGTGGCATCGCGCTTACCCGCATCCCGGCTGTAAAGCTGCACGATGCGATATTCGAGGCCCAGACCGCTCAAGGTCGTCTGCATCGGCGGCTGCTCAAACATCTGCAAATCGAGCCAGCGAGCCGAGAGCGCTGGTTCGCCCGGATCACGCGGCTTCGCATGCGGCGCGACGGGCGGTGAGCCTTTCACATACATCTCCTTCGCCTGCGGACTGCTCACGGCGAGCCTCGCCGTCACACCCGCTTCGTTTTCGACCCTCACTAGATACTGCCGCCAGCCTGCCTCATCGAGAACAGCCTTCGCCGCGCCTCGTTCGACCTTCACCCGCTGCTCTGGCGTGATTGTCACATGAAACAGAGCATGCGCGTCGAGCACTGCTTTCGCTTTCTCAACGGCCTTCGCGTCGTTTTGCGAGATCGCCGTCCTCAGAGCGAGGATTTCATCATCGCTGAACGGCGTGCCGAGAAAACTCGTCGCGTCGATGAGGCGTTGCGCCGCCGCGAGGAAGGGCTGCGGCTCGACATCTGCCGCAAAGGATGAGGCAAGACCGGCAAAAAGGGCGAGCAGCGTTTTCATCGGAGCCTTGAACGCCGCCAGCCGTGCCCCGCTGTCAGATGAAAAGCCGGTTACCGGGCTGCCGCTGCGGCGTTTAACCTCGCCGTGTGGCTTGTTCCTTCCATAAAATCTGCGCGTCGTGATGTCTCTGGAGTTCGATGTGCAGGATTGCGTGCGTCGCACGGTCGCTGGAGACCGTGCGGCAGCTCATGCGCTCATCGAGCACCTGCATCCGCTTGTCCGTCGCTGGGTTCGGAATCACCTGCCACGCCGGGAGAGCGAGGAAGACCTGATGCAGGAGGTATTCTTAAAGCTGCTGCAGAAGCTGGATGCCTACGAACCCCGCCGCGGCGTTCCCTTCGAGCACTGGGTCAGCCGTCTGGCCGTGCGTACCTGCCTGGATGCCCTGCGGGCGGAGAAAAGCCGGCCCGAATGGCGCATGGCCGACCTGGGCGAGGGCGAGGCGCAGTGGCTGGAGTACCTTGTGACGGATCAGGGCGAATGGCCTGCGGTGGCGGACATCGATGCCAAGGCAGTGGTGCACCGGTTGCTGGCCCAGCTTTCGCCGCCCGACCGGCTGGTGCTGACTCTGCTCGACCTGGAACAAAAGAGCACTCACGAAATCGCCCAGCAGACAGGCTGGACGAGGCCAATGGTGAAAATGCGCGCCATGCGGGCGCGCCGAAAACTGCGAGAACTGGCCCGGACGCTGAAACTTCAACGCTAGAACCATGACTGACTTCGATTCACGCTGGCAAACCATCACCCAGGCCGCCCGCCGCGTTCCTGAGCGTGCCGATGAACTCCCCTACGGCTTCAGCACCCGGCTGCTGGCCCGATGGGAGGGCACGCCAGCGGAGCCCTGGGTGGAGTTGATCACAGCCCTGGGCATCCGCGCCGTTCTGACCTCTGCCCTGTTCTTCCTCGCCAGCGCCGCACTCGTCGCCTGGCAGATGGATTTCACCTCGTTCGCCCCTTCATGGGTGGATGCCCCGATTTCCCCCAAACTTCTTCTGCCATGATCATCTCACGTCGTTTCAAAGCGGGTTGTTTGATGACTCTGCTCATCGGCTTCTGCCTGGGCATCGGCTTTGTCTTTGGCA
>CALDGV010000823.1 GCA_937941745.1 uncultured Prosthecobacter sp.
TCGAGCGGGAAAATGTCGCCATTCTTCCGCTGCCCCACCGCCTCGCGCCCAATGCCAATGATCTTCTTCACGCCCGTGCGGAGGTAGTTTTGCACATAGCTGTCGTGCTTCTGCCGGTAGGGCTCAGGCATGAGCATGCGGATGTTTTTGCCGATCAGTTCATCCCTGCTGTAGCCAAACATGCGCTCGGTGGCGGTGTTGGCCGTCTCAATCATGCAGGTCTCACTCATCGTGATGATGGCGTTCACGGCGGTTTCGACGATGGCCCGGCTCTTCTTCTCAGAGGAAAGCAGGGCCTCCTTGGCGGCCAGCAGCTCAGTGACATCCCGGCCAACACACAGGATGCCAGTGATGTTTCCAGCGTCGTCGCGAATGTCGGAATGCACCCACTCGACATGCCGCGTGCCATTTTCCTTGGTGATCAAGGGCTTCAGATGAGAACCGGAACGGTCTCCACCAAGACGACCACGGCAAAGCCGCAGGGCTTCGTTCTGATGCTCTTCCGGCACCAGCGTTGTCACCCAGTTTTTACCTTTGATCTCATCAAAGGTGTAGCCGGTCAGCTGCTCCATGCCGCGGCTCAGCCACATCACCCGCCCTTCCACATCGACTCCCATGACCAGCATTCCGGGATGATCGACCAGACTGGAAAAGAGAGCGGGGTCAGAGACGGGGCACATGCTTCGGCGAGAGTACGGAGCGTGGGATGGCGCCCGCCCCCTGTCAACTCCTCCGGCACCTCCTGCATCGGGAGGTGGGTCGTCGGCGTTGCGCTGGGGGGAAGCGTGCATTTTGCCTCAATATCAATGACCTGGGTCAGTCCTGGCCGAAGGGCAGCACATCCGGCTTCACGGCCAGGATGGAGCATGGCGCATGAGAGACGATCTTCTCCGCCGTGGTGCCGATGAGCATTTCACGCAGGCCGTTCTTGCCGCGCGTGCCAAGCACCACAAGGTCGGCATGAGTCTCATTCACATGGTCCAGGATGGCCTCGCGGATGTTGATGCGTTCCAGCACATTTGTCGCGACAGGCACCGAGGGATGAGCATCCGCCAAGGGCTTCACAAAAGCATTCAGCTCTGACTTCCACTGCTCCAAAGTCACATTGTCTCCCGGCACCGGAAGCGGCGCCACGATGCCGCCATAATCGACGGACATGGCGAGGGCTGACTGATAGACATAAAGACAGCTCACGGAGGCTTTCTCCAGCGCCGCGATCTGCAAGGCCCTGCCAACGGCTTTGGAGGAGTTTTCCGAGAAGTCCACGCAGGTGGCCAGTTGCTTGAAGCTGCCCCAGGCATCCTCCCGCACCAGCAGGACATCCACAGGCGCCTTGCGCACGCACTTCGAAGCAATCACGCCAACCCGATGCGGGTCCAGCCGGGAACCTTTCACCCCCATCACGAGAAGATCGGCACCATCGGCCTTGCAGGCCTCCACCAATTCCGTGAACGGATGCCCGATTCGCACCTCGACCTGAACATCCGGAAGGCCCAACTCAGCGTCATCGACGAACTTTTTCAGCTTGGCCTGCCACTCGGAGCGGATGCTGGCCTGATCCGTGGAGAGAGCTTTTTTGAGTTCGTGCACCAGGAACTCATCCATCACGTGCACGACCGTCAGCCGGGCCTTGGTCGGCACCGCCATCCGCACGGCCTGCCGCAGGGCATTGAGGCATGATGGGGTGAAATCGACAGCTGCGACGAGGTGGGAATAGGGCTTCATGAGGGCCAGACTACCCTAGTCAGCCGCCTTGTCGCGCTTCCAAGCTTGTCATCCACTGAGCGGACCTTGCGCTTCCTGGCACCTTTTACAGCACTGGAATGAAAAGCCGGGCGATTCCGTTTCGCAGGCGTTCGGCGATGGGCGTGGCTTCCAAAAGCCCTTCAGTCACCTCAGAGCAGGCAGCCTTTTTAGCCTCGAAGATGGTCAACAATCGTTCAACGAGGGCGGAATCATGGCAGGCTAGGTTGAACTCGAAGTTCAATCGGAGGCTCCGAGGATCCCAGTTCGTGGAGCCTAAAATGGCCCAGGCGTCATCAATCAGCAGCAGCTTGGAATGATCAAACGGAGGAGGTGATTCAAAGATGCGGCAGCCAGCGTGCAGCAGGTCGGGATAAAGCGTCCGGGCCGCCCAGGCCACCAAAGGAATGTTGTTTTTGGCCGGGGTGACGATTTCCACCTGCACTCCGCGCGTGGCACAAAGCTTCAAGGCTGCCATGAGGGTGACTGGCGGGAGGAAGTATGGGGTTAGCAGGCAGACACGGTGTCGGGCGGCATTCAGCGCCGCAAAGAGAGCCGTCGGCATGACCTCAAAATCCTCGTCCGGCCCGTCCACAATGCCCAGGACATGCGTCGGGCCGGTATCGGAAATCGGAGGAAACCAGAGCGTTTCATCCAGCGACTCCTCTGCGCAAAATGCCCAATCTTCAGCAAAGACTCTCTGCAACTGCGCCACGACTGGTCCAGTCACCTTGAAATGCACATCCTGCACAGGATGCCCGGGGTTTCGGGAAAGCATGTTCCCTTCCCGGATGTTCATGCCGCCCGTGAAAGCCACCGCCCCATCGACAATGAGAAGCTTTTTGTGATTCCGCAGGTTCATCGTGAGAAGGCGGAGAACAAACCGGTTGGGCATGAAACGCCGCACCGGGACTCCCAGCCTGGACAGCACACGAGTCACCGGCGGCCAGGAATAGC
>CALDGV010000824.1 GCA_937941745.1 uncultured Prosthecobacter sp.
GCCGAGATCGCCAGGGTGAAGCAGGTTGGTTACGCCAAGTGGATTGACGATCAGCTGGCCCTGCCAGTGACCAGCCATCTTGAGCACCTGGACCGCATGGCTTTGTTCGAAGGCGCGCAGCAGAAGCTGCTGGAACTCTCCCGCACGGCCAGCACGCTGGGTCTTCCCGGTGCTGTGATGCCCACTGCCAGCGCGCCGCTGAACACCGAAGACCGCCTCTACAGCTGGTGGACCCTGGCGATGACCGCGCCTGACCAGCTTCGCCAGCGCGTGGCGCTCGCCTTGAGCGAAATCCTCGTCATTTCCGACCGCTCAGGCTCCGCCCTGCGCAACTACCCACGCGGCTGCACCAACTATTATGACATGCTCACGAAAGCCATCGTGCCCGGGCGGCCCTACCGCCAGCTTTTGGAGGAGGTGACGTTGAATCCGATCATGGGCACCTGGCTTACCATGGTGCGCAGCTCGAAGGCAAAGCCGGATGAAAACTACGCCCGGGAGATCATGCAGCTCTTCAGCATCGGTCTGGAGCACCTGAACAAGGACGGCACCTTCAAGCGCAACGGCTCCGGCAACACCATGCCGACCTACGGCCAGGATGAAATCCGTGAACTGTCCCGCGCTTTCACTGGATGGACCTATGCCAACTCACGCAGCTTCACCTGGACGAGTTCGGCGGATGTCATCAACCCGATGATGTCTTTTGAGGACCAGCATGACCGCGGTCAGAAAGTCATCGTCGGAGGTGCCACCGTGCCTGCTGGACAAACTGCCATCCAGGACGTGCGCCGTTGTGTGGACGTGCTCGCAGAGCATCCGAATGTCGGCCCCTTCATGGCAAAGCGGCTCATTCAGCGTCTCGTGACCAGCAATCCAAGCCCCGCCTACATTTTCCGTGTTTCCAAAGTATGGGATGATAATGGCAAGGGTGTGCGTGGGGATATGTGCGCCGTGGTCAAGGCCATCCTGCTCGACAGCGAAGCTCGAACCCTGGGCACGGCTCCCGGCGCAGGCAAGATGAGCGAGCCCATGATCCGGCTTTCGCGCGTCATGCGTGCCTTGGGCAGGGTTCCCAGCAGCAATCCGCCCCTGCTCGGCCGCTACTTCATGTGGAATGCGCTCGATGAGCTCGGCCAGTGGCCGATGCAGCCGCCGACGGTTTTCAACTTTTTCACGCCGAGCTATGCACCGCCCGGCCCCGTGCTTGATGCCGGCCTGGTGGCTCCTGAGTTTGAGATCACCACTGAGCTCACCGCCACGGATACGGCGAACTACTTCTTCGAAGGTGTGACCAATGGCTTTTACACCGATGCAGGCGGCCGCATCACGCTGGACCTCACGCCGCTGACCAGCCTTTGGAGCACCCCGGACGCGCTGCTGGCGAAGATGGAAGTCCTGCTGCTTGGCCGGCCCATGTCTGCCAGCCTGCGCAGCAGCCTGATGAACCTGCACAGCCTTCATTCCGCCAACGCCACGAACGGGGTGCGGGTCATGCTCCAGCTCCTATCCGCCTCGCCGGAGTTTGTGATGGAAAAGTAACCCCTGCCTCAGAGCCTGTCATGAACGCCGAAAACCTTCCCACACTGCTCACCCGCCGGAATTTCCTGGGTTCCACCGCCTGCTCGGCGATGTCCACGACCTGCCTGCTGAACACGATCCTGACGCTGCGGCATGTCAATGCCCAGGCGTCCGACGTACTCGCGCCGGGCACGCCTTACAAGGCGATCGTCTGCGTCTTCCTTTATGGCGGTAATGATGCCAACAACCTCGTCATTCCACGCGAAAGCAGTGCTCATGCGAAGTATGCCAACAGCCGCACCGTCCTGACCATCCCGCAGGCCAACGTGCTCGCGCTGAACACGCAGAATGATGATGGTCTCCAGCTCGGCCTACACCCGAGCATGACCGGCATGAGGGACCTCTACAATGCAGGCAAGGCCGCGATGCTCGTGAACGTCGGCACGCTCATCGCGCCCGCGACGATGAGTGATTACCGCAACCGCACCGCCGCCATTCCTGAGAACCTGTTCTCCCACAGCGACCAGCAGATGCAGTGGCAGACCAGTGCCAGCACCATGAATGCGGCTTACAACCAGACCGGCTGGGGTGCCCGCATGGCCGAGGCTCTCGTCGGTGCTCAGCAGCGCACCTCTGTCTCCATGCTCGTCAGCCTTAGCGGCACGAATTTCTTCCAGGTGGGCAAGACGATGTTCCCCTTCCGCCCAGGTCCCGGTGGCACTCCTGTGTTCCGTCTGGGGCAAGGCACCAGCACCCAGGATGTCACGCGCTACACCGCCTTCCGCAATGTGCTCAACGCGGAATACGCCAATCTCATGGAGGACGCTTTTGCTGACCTCTCCAACAAGTCCATCATTGAAGCTGACACCATCAATGCCGCTCTCGCCGGCACCTCGAACTTCCCCACCATACCGAACTCCGGCCTGGGAGAGCAGCTCCGCACGGTGGCGAAGATGATCCAGGCCCAGGGGCCGCTCGGCATCACGCGGCAGATCTTTTTTGTCGCCACCGGCGGCTTTGACACCCATGGGCCGCAGCTTGCCGATCATGCGAACCTGCTCGGTGGTGTCAGTTCCGCGATGAAGGGTTTCCAAGATGCGCTCGAAACCATCAACATGGGCAACAGCGTGACCACCTTCACCGCCAGTGACTTCAACCGCACCTACGACAGCAATGGACGTGGTTCTGATCATGGCTGGGGCAGCCACCATCTGGTCATGGGCGGTGCCGTGAACGGTCAAAAAGTCTATGGAGCCTTCCCAGACCCCGACATCAACCTCGCCGGCCATCCGCTGAACACCGGCCGTGGCAACTGGATCCCCACCACTGCCGTCGATCAATATGCGGCGACGATGGCGAAGTGGTTTGGCCTGAGTGACAGCCAGCTCCGCGATGTCTTTCCGAACCTCATGAACTTCGATCCCGACCTTGGGTTCATGAAGACGGCATGAACAAGCTTCTGCGCCCCCTTCTTTTTGCTCTCGCGCTTGTCCTGGCGGTGCTTTTGGGGCTGATGCTCGGGCAGGGAAATGGAGTGGCTGGACTTTGGTCGGACCTGCGCGGCTGGTTGGGCAAGGCAAACTATCGTCTCGACCCTAATGACCCGGTTTTGAAGGCGGGCCTGCCGGAACCGGATCCGCTTGCCGGGCTGCCCGATGGACCTCTGAACGAGTTTTTGAAGCCTGACCTCACTCCCGAGCAGCAGACCGAGATCGTCGGCCAGATGCTACTCGACTACTGGACGAACGTCCGCAGCCTGCCGAACGGCACCTGGGATGAAATTCGGGGTCAACTGGCCGGGAAAAACAAAAAGGAACTGGCCCTCGTGCCTGCGGATCATCCGGCGCTGGCCACCAACACCTTCCGCCGGAAGCCCGACGAGCCCGGCATCCACCTGCACGTCATCTCCAGCAGCGGCTGCGCCTTCCAGCTCATTTATGAGGGGCCTGACAAGCAGCCCTTCACGGACGACGACTTGATTCGGAATTTCCCGCCAGACCTGGAGTTCAAATGAGCGGGCTCCAGAGTGCAGGGGCATTTTTTATGCAAGCTGCCCAAGGGCGGGGCGTTTAAGCGCGCCGAAAACCATTCCCCCCCACCCCCATGAACTCTGATTTTTCCCGCCGTGTCTTTGTCACCAAGGCTGCGCAGTCCTTCCTTGGTGTCACCGCCGCCAGCCAGCTTGCCGGCAACAAGGTGTTTGCGGCTCCAGGTGAAAATACCAGCCCCCTGAAGCAGGTGCCGACTGCCCGGAATGTGATCTACCTCTACATGACTGGCGGCATGAGCCATCTGGACACCTTTGATCCGAAGGAAAACAAGGATGTCATGGGCCTCACCAAGGTCATCAACACCAACGTCGATGGCATCCGCCTGAGCGAAAACCTGCCGCTCATGGCCCGTCAGGCTGACAAGATTGCGATCGTCCGCAACATGGTCTCCACCCAGGGGGCTCACGAGCAGGGCCAGTATTACCAGCACACCAGCTACACCCTGCGCAGTAGCATCAAGCATCCCTCCATGGGAGCATGGCTGGAGAAGTTCCAGGGGCGCGGCAATCCCACCCTCCCGGGCAGTGTCATGATTGGCAACGACAGCCGCCATCCCGGTGCCGGCTTCTTCGAGTCCAAGTTTGCCCCGCTCATGATCAATGATCCTGAGAGCGGCATTTCAAACGTCCGGCCCAATGCCTGGTTCACCGAGGAGCGCATGCTGGACCGCCTGCAGGTGGCCAAAAAGCTCGACAACCAGTTTGCCCAGACCTACGACCTCAAGAGCGTCCGCGCCTACAGCGACATGTATGACGACGCCATCAAGATGATGAAGAGCGAGGAGCTGAAGGCCTTCGACCTCGATGCTGAGGATGCCAAGCTTCGTGACAAATATGGCCGCGATCGTTTTGGCCAGGGTTGCCTGCTGGCCCGCCGCCTTGTGGAGCACGGGGTGCGCTTTGTGGAGGTCACCTTTGGAAGCTGGGACACTCACAACGCCAACTTCACCCGTGTTCCTGAGCTTTGCGATGAGTTGGATGCCGCGCTGAGCACGCTGCTCCAGGACCTTGATTCCCGTGGCATGTTGAAGGAGACGCTGGTCGTGCTCGCCACCGAGTTCGGACGCACACCTGAGATCAATCAGAACGACGGACGCGATCACCATGCGCCGGGCTTCAGTTGCGTGCTGGCTGGCGGTGGAGTCCGTGGTGGACAGGTTTTTGGAGCCACGGATGAGCGCGGTGACCGTGCAGTTGAAGGCAGTACGACCATCCCGGACTTCAATGCCACCATCGCCTATGCGCTGGGCCTGCCATTGGACCAGGTGCTTTACTCTCCTTCCAAGCGCCCCTTCACCGTGGCCGACAAGGGCAAGCCTGTCACCGCCCTCTTCGGCTGATCATCCCAGGCTTCGCCTGGCCTTGTGCGGGTGCTTTGAGCCGACGTGTCCTGCCTCTGGCGGTGCGTCGGCTCCATGCGCTCAGCGGCCCATCATCCAGGGCACCTGGGGTTCGCCCTGTAGTTCCTTCCAGTTGTTCCAGGCCATCATGCCAAAGAACAGCGGGGTGATCAGGCTGCCGCTTTGCAGGAAAAGCAGGGCCATGCCGACAGCGCAGACGAGGCTGACGACCAGGGCGGTGCGGAGCTTGCGCGGGCCAAGGATGGCCTTGCTGATGTGGCCACCATCCAGCGGGAGGATGGGCAGCAGGTTGAACAGCGCCCAGAAGATGCTGACTGTGACAAAACCGCCGAGGAAGGAGCCGAGGAGGATGTTGGAGGTGGACCAGTCTGCCAGCAGCCATTTGACGGCATAGCCTGCGGCGATCTGCAGCGCGGGTCCGGCGGCGCTGATGAGGAGGTCTTCCATCCGGCTGTGCCAGCGGCTGCCACGGGCGACACCGCCAAAGCCATAGAGGAGGATGCCGACCTGCCGGTCACCAAAGTGACGCATGGCCAGAGCATGGCCCAGCTCATGGATGACGATGGAAACGAAGGCGGCAGCCACCCAGCCCAGCAGGGCTTGCATACGGCCGGGGGTATTGGCGTCGATCGCGCCCCCGAGCAGAGCCACGTTCACCCAGAACATCCAGTGGACGAGGATCGGGAAGCGGAAGAGTTGGAATCGAAGCATGAACCGCCACTTTGCGGACAGGGCACGCCACGACAAGCCGCGTTTGGGAAAAATGGCAGCACTCTGATCAGGCCAGCAGGGCGCGCAGTTCCGGAACGGCGCTGCGAACAGCCGCTTCGAGAAGCTCCTCCGCCCGGCTGATGGCCTCGGCCAGCGGCATGCCTGCCGGGCTGATGGCACGGGCGAGATGAAAGTGCTCACGAAGGGCGGGCGAGTCATCGATGGCACCGGCAAACGCTGCGACCTTTTTGCCCATAGCGCGGGCGCTCTGGGCCAGGCCGACGGGGCCTTTGCCATGCAGGGTCTGGGCATCCAGACGGCCTTCCCCGGTGATGACGAGGTCGGCGGCGGCGATGCGCTCAGGCAGGTTCACGGCATGCGCCACCAGATCAAAGCCGCTGATCAGTCGTGCCCCGCCGAAAACCAGCAGGCCATAGCCCAAGCCTCCAGCCGCACCAGCTCCTGGAACCTCGTCCGCATCGACGCCGAGATCCCTCCGGACCACCGCAGCCAGTCTGGCAAGACGTTCCTCATAGGGGGTAAAGTCTTCCACGCCTTTCTGTGGCCCATAAACCCTGGTGCAGCCAAGCGGGCCTAGCAGCGGATTGTTGACATCGCATGCCACCTGAATCTCGACAGGCGGCAGGGAGGTGGGGCGGCGGATGGTTTCCAACTGCAGGAGCTCTGCGGGCAGGTGAGTGAGAGGCTGGCCTTGCGAGTCGAGAAACTGGTAGCCAAGGGCGGCGGCCATGCCCGTCCCACCGTCGTTGGTCGCACTGCCTCCTATGCCGATGAGGATCCTTTGTGCTCCTCGCTGGAGGGCGTCGAGCATCATCAAGCCGGTGCCAAAGGTGCTGGCGTTGCGGGGTTCCAGCGGCAGGTCGCTGACCATGGCGAGGCCGGAAGCGGCGCTCATCTCCATGACTGCCTCGCTGTGGCCATGCCGGGTGACGAGGCCATAGCGGGCGGTGACCGGGCGGCCGCGAGCATCCACCACGGGCACTTCCACCCACGAGCCCTGAAGCGCGGTGACGAGCGCCTCCGTGGTGCCTTCCCCGCCGTCGGCGATGGGGCAGACGTCGCATTCCACGCCAGGAATTTCCTGCTCGATCACCCGCTTCATCACGGCGGCCACCTGCGGGGCGGTGAGTGAGCCTTTGTATTTGTCGCTGGCGAGGAGAATGCGCATGTCCGGGCAGGTTGGATGGAAATCCAGGTTCTGCCAAGGGCGGCCAGCTATCACTGAGCCGCCTTGGGCTATCCGATTCCACGCTGAAGTCCCTGCTTGAGTCGCCGGTCCGGCTCGCCAGAGAATCCAGCATGTCTTTGGAAGCCGCCGGAATGTTGAAGCACTACCTGGAGCAGCGTCAGCTGGCCGGGCAGACGCATGTGGCGCTGCGGCCAGGAACGCTGGAGCGCTTGCGCGGCTTCCGCCAGCCCGCCAGCACCCGTGCAGCTCCTCTGCAGCGGCCTGCGGAGCCTGAGGCACGTCTGGAAAAAGCCCCATCGACCTCCAAGGCGCTCTTTGAAATGCCGGCAGCTCCTGCGCGCAGTCCTTCCTTGAAACAGGCAGCCGCGATGATCGAGGTTCCGGGGGCCACCAAGGCGGAAAAGCTGGCCGCATTGGCTGCCCTCGCAGAGCAGTCGCCCCAGGCCCGAGCGCTGGGAACGCTGCGCGAGACGATGGTTTTTGCCGTGGGCAATCCTGAGGCGGAGATCATGCTGATTGGAGAGGCACCGGGCTATGAAGAGGAACGCCAGCGCGAGCCCTTTGTGGGGCCTGCCGGGCAGAAGCTGACGGGCATCTTGAAGGCGATGGGACTGGAGCGCTCTGACGTTTACATCAGCAACATCTGCAAATTCCGTCCGGCGATGGAAGGCAGCCAGGGCACCTCCAACCGGGCGCCGAACGATGCTGAAATGGCCTCCTGCCTGCCCTATGTGCTCACAGAAATCCAGATCATCCAGCCCAAGGTCATCGTCGCTCTCGGTGGCGTGGCCTGCAAAGGCCTGGGCATCGGTGAAGGCGTGATGCGGCTGCGCGGCCGCTTTTACGAAGTGCAGGGCATTCCGACGATGGTGACCTACCACCCCAGCTACATCCTCCGGGAGGAGAAGCTGGCGGGCGCTGGCCTCCGCGCCAAGCGGGAGTGCTGGGAAGACATGCTGAAGGTGATGGAAAAGGCCGGTCTGCCCATCAGCGACAAACAGCGCGGCTACTTCAAAAAGTGACCCGCGTGCATTTCCTCCTCACCAATGATGACGGCATTGAAGCGCCAGGGCTTGCCGCCCTGGAAAAAGCCATGCGCCGCATTCCTGGCGCGCGGGTCAGCGTTGTGGCGCCTGTGCGGGAGCACAGCATGTGTGGGCACCGGCTGACGACCCACGCCCCTTTGCAGGTGCAGTCCCGTGGTGAGGGACGCTGGGCTGTGGATGGAACGCCTGCGGACTGCGTGCGGCTGGGACTCTTTGCCCTCGATCTGAAGCCGGACTGGGTGCTTTCGGGCGTCAATGCCGGTGGGAACCTCGGGCAGGACATCCATGTGTCCGGCACCTGTGCAGGTGCTCGTGAGGCGGCCTACCATCAAGTACGTTCGGCGGCCTTCTCCCACTACTTGATCCGTGATCTTGAGGTGGACTGGGAGCGCACGGCGAATTGGACGCATGAAGCCTTTGAGGCCCTGCGACAGATGACCTTGGAGGATGGTGAGTTCTGGTGTGTGAACTACCCGCATCATGCGCCAGGGGAGCTGCCGCTGCCGCCGCTGCGCTCCTGCGTGCCGGCCCGTTCGCCGCTGCCGGTCAGCTTTGCAGCGCTGGAGGATGGCAGTCATCACTACAACGCCCGTTACGCTGATCGTCGGCGTGATCCGGGCTCTGATGTGGAGGTCTGCTTTGGGGGTGAGGTGGCGGTGGCGAAACTTCGTGTGTGAGCCATGAACCTCGCAGAGCCTGCTGAACCAGCCCCGGAGCCAATGTCCGGGCTGTATGCGGCGCTCTCCAGGTATCCGAGGCTGCGCCAGGGGCTGCTGCGGCTTCTGGCGGGTGGCTTTCCCCTCAGGTGGTCCTTTCCCCTGAAGCTTTTAGGCAGGCCCTTGAGCCGCTCCGAGATCGGCTGGGTGGGGGAGCGCCTGGCTGCCAGACATCTGCGCCGCAACGGCCGCCAGCTGCTGTATCGGAACTATGCCGGCCTGCATCGTGGTGAGGTGGACATCGTGGCCCGGCACGGCCGCGTGCTGACCTTTGTGGAGGTGAAGACACGGACGAGCGATGTGTTCGGCCGGCCCTCGGATGCGGTGACGGCTGACAAGCAGAGGCTGATCCGCCGCGGCGCTTCGGACTGGCTTCGCCTGCTGGGCAATCCGCGGATTCCGACCCGGTTTGACATCGTGGAGGTGCTGCTCATCCGGGGATCACCACCCAGGCTGAACATCATCGAGAACGCCTTCACCTTCGAAGATGCCTCGATGCAGGGACGCTGAGGTTCAGGCCAGCTTGCGGTAGAGATGTTCCAAGGCCTCCGGATTGCGGCAGGCCAGCGCGGCTTCCGCCAGGATCATGGCCACATCCAGACGGCTCACCTTCACGCCCTGCAGCAGATTCTGCCAGGAGGCCTTCTCCATGCGGCCCAGGGTCTTCACGCCGATGAGCAAGGGCAGCGAGGTGGCGTAGCGCAGCTTTCCATCCTCCACATGCTGCAGGTAGCGCAGGCCGCATTCGAGGTGCTCGCGGCAGGTGTGGAGCCACTGCTTCCAGGCAGGCTGGAGAAGCTGGGGACTGCGGCGCACATCTTCGGCGTTGAAGCCCGGCAGGTAGCAGCGCCCATCTTGGAGGTCTTCTCCCAGGTCGCGCAGGATGTTGATGAGCTGAAGGCCTTTGCCAAATCGGGCCCCCCAGGATTTCATCTGCTCCACCGTCACGGCAGGGCTCAGGGAGGCGGGCTTTTCCAGAGCGCACATCTCGGTCCAAAATTCGCCCACGCACCCTGCGACCAGCCAGGTGTATTCATCGAGTTCGTCCGCACTCTGCAGGCAGCGCAGCGTGCCATCGGCAGGGAAGCGCCGGATGTCCAGCCTCTGGCCGTGAATGATGCGCTGAAGCACCTGCTGAATGGCGTGCAGCGAGGCTCCCTGCATGGTCCTGAGCCAGGCCAGGCCTTCGCTGAAGCGCTCCATGAGCCGCCGCTCGGCTTCATCGCTCTGGCGGGCCGTGAAATCAGCGTTGATGCGCGCTGTCAGCCGTTCCTGACCCGCCTCATCCGGATGCATGATGAGCTTTTCAAAGTCATCGAGGCACTCGATCCGGACCTCGGCAGGCACGGCGGCGGTGTCCGCCACGGTGTCGGCGGTGCGGGCCAGCAGGTAGGCCAGGGAAATGGGCTCGCGCAGCTCCTTGGGCAGGGCCTTGAGGGTGAGGTAAAAGGAGCGGGAGACGCTGGCGAGGAGCTGGCCTCCGAGTTCGCGCTCGTGTTGGGATTCGTCGGACATGCAGGAAGGTCAGCGCTGCCGCTGGCGGCGGTGTTCAGCAATCAGTTCGCGGATTTTTTCTGCGCGGTTCTCCGGATTGGGGTGGGTGCTGAGCATTTCCGGCTGGCGGCTGCCGCTGGCGGCACGTCCCAGCACCTCCATCACTCCGATCATGCCTTCAGGGTCGTAGCCTGCCTCGATCAGAAAGCGCACTCCGAGCGCATCGGACTCCAGTTCATCATCGCGGCCAAACTTCATCAGCCGCATCTGAGCGATGGTGTGGGCGATCTGGGCGCCCGTGTTGCTCTGGCCATCGGAAAGCAGCAGGCCGAGTCCCTGGGCGATGCCGCTCCAGAGGCCGGACTTGGCCATCTGCTCATTCGAATGACGCCCGACGACGTGGCCAATCTCGTGCCCGAGCACCCCAGCGAGCTGATCCTCCGACTTGAGCAGGCGGAACAGCGCTTCTGTGATGAAGATCTGCCCCCCAGGTAGGGCGAAGGCGTTGATGGTCAGCCGGTCTGCCAGCAGGTGAAACTCAAACTGGTAGGGGGTCTTCCGCGCCAAGGTGCTTTGCACCAGCTTTTGGCCGACCTGGTCCACCAGCGCCTGGGCTGCAGCATCGCGTGACTGGCCGCCCATTTCCTGAATCATCAAGGGCGCCGAGCGCAGCCCGAGGGCGATTTCCTCTTGCGGAGTGCCGAACTTGAGGCGCTGCACGCGGCCGGTGAACTAGTTCTGGTAGGAGGTGGTTCCAAAATAGTGCCAGGTCACGATTCACCCAA
>CALDGV010000825.1 GCA_937941745.1 uncultured Prosthecobacter sp.
GCCTACGGCATCGTGCAGGCCACGGGCGGCGGGATCGGCATGCTGGCCTTCGGGCCGATCTGCGAGCGCATCGGCCGGAAACGGACCTTTTTTGTGATGCAGGCCCTGTCCTTGATCGTGATTCCGATGGTGTGCTTCCTGCCGCAGACGCAGTGGCAGATGCTGGTGGCCCTGCCTGTGATGGGTTTCTGCACTCTGGGCATCCATGCCGGGTTTGCGGTGTATTTTCCGGAGCTGTTCCCGGACCATCTGCGGGCCACAGGCTCGAGCTTCTGCTTCAACACCGGCCGTCTGCTGGCGGCACCGATCCTCTTCACCTCGGGCAAGATCAAGGCGGCCTACGACCTGCCGGTCGCCATCACCATGCTTTCCGGCCTGTTTGTGGTCGGCCTTATTGTGCTGGCCTTCCTTCCGGAAACCAAGGGCAAGGACCTGCCGGAGTAGCCGCTGTTTTCAGGGCAGGGTAGGCAGCCAGTTTTCCATGGCCAGGCAGGCGGCGCCCAGGGCACCAGCTTCATCATCCAGCCGTGACAGCCTGAGAGAAAAGTTCCGCCCCTGCAGCAGCGGCGCTTGTGAGATCATTTCATGGCTCACGGCCTCGCAAAAACGATCGCCCAGGGCCGTCAAAGGGCCGTGCAGGAAGGCGACTTCAGTGTCGAGCAGCAGCTGCAGGTTGGCCAGCACCTGGGCGAAGTCCTGAATCAGTTCCTCCCAGGCTTCCCCCTGGCTTTCGCCCAGCTTCGCCAGGGCGTTGTGCAGGTTGGCTGGAAGCCGGGAACCTGCCGAGGCCTTGGCAAGACGTCGCCAGACCGCCGGAGCCGTGAAGTGATCATGCACGCGGGAGGAGCCGCCGCTGCGGTTCTTCCACACCCAGCATCCCACCTCACCTGCAGCTTGGTGCGCCCCACCCATGAGACGTCCACGGCTGACCATGGCCACGCCGAAGCCGCTGCGTGGGCCGAGGATGACATAGTCTTCCAGAGTCCTGGCATCGCCAAACCAGCGTTCCGCCAGGGCGATGGCGCGGATGTTATTTTCCAGCAGCACCGGCACGGTGGTGTTATCGCGCAACATCCGACAGACCGGCACATCGCGCCAGCCAGGCATGAAGGCATACTGCAGTGCCACGCCGTGGGCTGGCTCTACCAGTCCTGGTGAACCGAAGCCGATGCCTAGCAGTGGCTGGCTCATCTGCTGGCGGAGGGCTTCCAACTGCCGCAGCACCAGGTCCATGACCTGGGCGGAGTCTGTGGAGGCAGGCAGAGGCTCAAAGGTGCCTGCAGCACGCTGGCCGGAGAAATCCACCGCCACGGTCCTGAGCCGCTCGGCATTGAATTCGATGCCGGCAAACCAGCCCGCCGCGGGTAGGGGGCGCAGCCGTCGGCTTGGCCGCCCCGGCGAACCATGATCCAGGCCTGATTCTTCCAGGTAACCTGCCTCGATCAGCTGGTCCACGTAGTCCCCGGCGGTGGTCGGAGACAGATGCATGACATCTGCCAGCCCTTTGCGCGATGTGGCGCTGCCTCCCCGCACTCGCAGTACGGTGGCGGCCAAGTTTTGACGGATTTCCTCAAGGCTTCGCATCTCTCTGGTGAAGCCTAGCCCAGGCTGGAGCGGGGCTCAAACAGCCATTCCTGCCCGCCGCCGCTTGCCAGTCCGTCTGATCCGGTGGATAGAAACGCCCCCTCCTTCTCAACCGTCATGTCCTCCATCTGGAACTACGCCAACCCGCAGCTCAAAGACCTTGTCGCTTACGAACCCGGAAAGCCCATTGAGGACGTCGCCCGCGAACGTGGCCTGAAGCCGGAAGACATCATCAAGCTGGCCTCAAACGAAAACCCGCTCGGCCCCTCGCCGAAGGCGGTCGAGGCCATGAAAAAGGCCGTGGAAGAGGTTCACATCTACCCGGACGGCGCTTCGTGGAAGCTGCGCAACGCGCTCGCGGAGAAGTTTGACCTCGAAATGGGCAATTTCATCATGGGCTGTGGCTCGAACGAGGTCATCGAGTTCATCGGTCATGCCTTCCTGAAGCCCGGCGACAACATCATTACCGCCGAGCACGCTTTCCTCGTGTACAAGCTCATGGCAAAGGTCTTCGGTGCCGACACCATCGAGGTGCCGGATCCCGGTTATGTGCATGATCTTGACGCGATGGCCGCCGCGATCACGCCGCAGACGAAGGAAGTCTTCATCGCGAACCCGAACAACCCCACTGGCACGCTCGTCACGCAGGAGCAGATCGACCGTTTCATGGACAAGGTGCCTGAGCACGTTGTCGTTGTGTTCGACGAGGCCTACTACGAGTTCCTCGACAATCCGCCGGACACCCTCAAATACGTCCGCCAGGGCCGCAATGTGGTCGTGCTGCGCACCTTCTCGAAGATCCAGGGTCTCGCTGGCACGCGTGTGGGTTATGGCGTCGCCAACAAAGAGCTCATTGATGTGCTCCAGCGCACCCGCCAGCCCTTCAATCTCAACTCCATTGCTCAGGCTGGCGCTCTCGCTGGATTGCTCGACGAGGAGCATCAGGCGAAGACCAAGCGCATCACCGATGAAGGCCGCGACTACCTGCAAAAGCAGTTTGGCGAGATGGGTCTCGACTACATTCCGAGCTACGCAAACTTCGTGCTCGTGAAGGTGGGCGATGGCAACGCGGTCTTCAAAGCCATGATGGACAAGGGCGTCATCGTCCGCGCCATGGCCGCCTACAAGCTGCCTGAGTGGGTGCGCATCAGCATCGGCACCATGCCGCAGAACGAGCGCTGCGTCGAGGTGCTGAAGCAGGTGCTCGGGAAGTGATCCCCCATGCCTGAGGATGTGTGCGGCTCGGTCTGAGCCCACGCATCACTCCTCGGGCACGGTGGCGACGACACGGCGGCACCAGGAGGCAAACACATCGTCAGCCATTTCATGGGCTTCGGATGCTTCCACGCCGTCGGTAATCGTTTCAGGCTCCGGCAGCCAGGCTGGAATCAATTCTTCATGGATGTGGTCCTGGTTCAAGGCCCGGAGAAAAGACCGCAGTTCCACACTCAGGAGGTGGGCCTTGCGGTCGTGAGTGGCGATGGCCTCGGCACAGACCTCGTAGGAAATGCCGTCAATATCGTGCGTGGCGACGACCTGGGTCGTATCAAGCAGAGCGTGAATCATGGTTGGGAGGATGATGCAGGCAGCATCTGACATGATGGGTGCGTTTTTGGCACGTAAAAAGTGTGTTCCGGGCCCAAGATCTGGCCATGACCCGAGGAGGTCACCTGTCATGACTGGACGCATGGCGAACGCGCTTTACGTTCCAGCCCGATTCTGAACCTTTCGCGGTGTCCAGGCATCCAACACGACACCCTTTCCCTTGGTCATGAAGCTTTCTCATCATCAACCATCCACCCGGGCAGCCTTCACGCTGCTGGAGGTGATCCTGGTGATGAGCGTGATGATGCTGGTCATCGGCATCGGAGTGGGCAGCTTTGCCTACTTTGAGCAGGAGGATCCTCTGGAGGAGCCTGCCCAGCGCCTGGGGCAGATGTCCAAGCATGCGATGAACACGGCGGTGCTCCAGCATCGCGGCATGATGATCGCCTTCGACAAGGAGAGCTTCGGGGTCCTGGGAGCTTCCGCCGAAGGCCTTGGCAGCTATAATCATGGCAAGGAAATCAAGGTCTTCCTCAAACGCTGGGGCAGCAGAAGCTGGGAAAAGGCCGAAGGCAAGGTCTGGCGCTTTGGAGAGCAGGGCATCTGCGAGCCTTTGATGATCCGTTTTGAAAATCGCGAGGGCTTCCGCGAATTGAAATTTCATCCGCTGACAGGAGGGGTCGCTCCATGAAGATGCCTTCGCAAAGCCCGGCCTCTGCCGGCATGACCTTGCTCGAGGTGGTGATCGCCCTGGCGGTTTTTTCCCTGGCAGCGGTGGCCCTGGTGGGGACCATCAACAAGATTGCCGACGTGGCCAGCGACTCACAGCGCCTGCTGGAGGTCGAGCAGACTCTGGAGTCGCTGATTGATGAATATGGCAAGGTGCCGCAGATCCGGGAACTGGAGGAGGACATCAAGCCAGGTGTGGATGGAGTGGCCTACCGTGTGGTCATCGAGCAGGTGAAGGACTTGAAAAACCAGGAGGGGCGCTTTCTGCAGGACCTCTACCACATCACGGTGACCGCCCGTTGGGATGATGGTGGACGGCCTTCGGAGATTTCTGCGGACACCTTGCGCTATGCAGGCGCTTTCATGCCTGTGAATTGAGCCATGAATGTGCAGCCTCCAGCTTTCCAAACTCACGAGGGGACTGCTCGCCAGCGGGCGGGCTTCACCCTGCTGGAGATGATCGTGGCACTTTCCATGTTCGTGCTGCTCATCGGTGGGGTTTATTCCATCGCGCAGTCCACGCTGGAACTGACGGACAGCATCTCGCTGGCGCAGGACCGCACCATGATCCGGCAGAACTTCATCGAATTCATGCGCCGTTCCTTCAGGACGCTGCCGGGTGAGGCCGAGGTCAGGCTGAGCGTGAAGCAGAAGGGCGGCACCTATGTGCCCACGCTCAACATTGTTAACGGCGGCAGCTCCTTCACGCCAGGCTCTTCGCTGCCGCCAGACACGAGCGTGGACATCTATGCAGAAGAAAGGCCGGGCGGCTACCTCAGGGTGGCCGTACGGGTGCTGGATACCAAGCAGACACAGTCCATCCGGTCGAATCAGCCGGTGCGTTATGCCAGCGACCAGACCATGGTGCCCCTGCTGGACAACGTCAGCCGCTTCGAATGGCGCTTCTTTGATGCATCGACCAACCGCTGGGAGAACAACTGGCGCGAGGCACGCCGTCCGGTGCTGGCGGAAATGAACCTGCAGTTGGATGACGGATTCCAATCCCGCTCCGTCTTCTGGCTGCCACCTGTGGTGCCGAATCCTGCGGTGATGGGGGCTGCACCAGGGCTTCCTGGCGGTGGTCTGCTGAATCCTGATGGCACCCCGGTGAACACGCCGGTGCCTTTGAATCCCAGTGATTCGCCTGTTCCTGGGCAGCCGTTTCCTCCTGGCCAGCTCTCCCAATGAGAAACGTTTCCACCCAGCCCCCTCGCGATTCTGGAGCTGCCCTTCTGGCTGTGCTCTGGGTGATTGCGCTTTTGATCGGACTGGTGGCTGCTTCATCGCTGCTGCTGACACAGGATCTGGATGCGGCTGCGGCCCGGCGGCAGGTCTTCCGTGCCCGGATGCTGGCAGAGGGAGCGCTGGCGATTGCCATGACACCCGATTTGAAGCCGGACGATCCCTTGCTGCGCCGTCGGATCTCCGATGAGGAGGAGTACATCGTCCAGATGACGGGTGAGGATGGCCTCATCAATCCCAACGCCCTGCTTCAGCGTGAAGACCGCGAAAGCTTTCGGCGCATTTTCCGGAGCTGGGGACTTTCCCTGCAGCAGTCAGATGCTGTCATCGACTGCCTCCTCGACTGGGTGGATCAGGATCCGTTCAAGCGCATCACCGGTGCTGAAAGCAAGGAATACGGCCGCAGTGACATGCCCTTCAACCGGCCCTTCCGGTCCATTGAGGAAATGAGCCTGGTGAGAGGCATGGAACTGGTGGAGCAGGCGAATCCAGAGTGGCGTTCCTGGTTCAGCGTCTATGCCACCGGCATCCTCGATGTGACTGAGGCACGGCCTGAGATCGTCTCTGCAGTGACGGGTGCAGACATCCGCAATGCGCAGCGCCTGCGCATGGAGCGTCTAGGTCGAGACGGCCTGCTGAACACGGACGATGACAACACGCAGATTGATCTCCAGAGTGCCATGGTGATTCTCGGCATCCCCGCCAATCTCGCTCCCGCTTACAGCTCCATCCTGGGGGTGAACAGCGCCACGAAGCGCCTGTTGGTCCGTGTGCGAGTGGGGGATCTGCAGCGCGAACTGGCAGCCGTGACCCGTGGAGCCATCGGTCAGGGGCCGACGGCGATCCTTTACCTGCAGGACGGCAATCCGAGCGACGAAAGCCTCGGCTTTCAGTAAGCAGCAGTGTCAATCAGTCCTGAGGTCCGCCTTTGCGGCCTACATAAACGAATGCCGGGGGAAGGTTGGCCCAGACCACGCGGCTTGTCTCCACTCCAGGCAGATGAGCGTGGAGAAGTTCGCGGAAACGCCGGCCTCCCGGCAGCAGATGAAAACCAAAATAGGCAAAGGTGGCAAAGCGTCCGCCGTGACTCAGATGAGGCAGCACGTTCCCCAGAATGGCCCGTTGCAGTTCAGGCGGGAAGGCCGTCCATGGCAGTCCGCTCACCACGACATCGATCGGTGGCCTGCCTTCCAGGTACTTGTCGAAGTCGAATTCCTGAGCGCCAGCCACTTCGAAATTCATGCCGCTGAACCGCTGGCAGAGCTGGTCTGCAAAGCCCGGGTTGATCTCGATGCCAAGGTACTCGGCATCCTTTGGCATCGCGTCGCGGATGGCCTCTGTGAAGGCGCCGGTTCCCGGTCCTAGTTCGAGGATGTGGCGTGCCTTCCACACCTCGGCGGATTCCATCATGCGCTCTGCCAGCGCCGTACTGGAGGGTGCCACAGCGCCGACAGTTTGCCTGTTGCGGACGAATTCACGGAGAAAGGCTGTAGCGGACATTCTTCTGAGACTAAGCGGTCTTGCGATAAGCGGCGAACGTTTTTGTCGTTGGATGTGTCTTGTAAGGCATGTCTGTTTTCCGCTGCTCTCTTCTTCTGATTTTCTCCTTTGCTGGCGTGGCCTGTCAGTCAGCCGCAGGCAATCACAAGATCACCCTCAAGGATGGTCGCGAGTTCATGTGCAAAGGCTCTCCGAAGTTCGTCGGCAAGACGGGCTACTACAGGTACAAGACCTTTCAGGGCAGGGATGCGATGCTGCGGGCGGATGAGGTGCTGATGATCGAGGACCTCGGCACTTGACGCTTTCGCGTTGGCTGAGAAAGCATGCTTCATCATGCCTGAAACGCCTCCAGACGGCCTGCCGTTGATCCTTGCTTCCCAGTCTCCTCGTCGCGTTCAGTTGATGAGGGAAGCGGGCTTTGATTTTGAGGTGTTCGTCCCCCAGGTGGAGGAGGTGCATGATGCCAGCCTGAGTCCGGAAGTGCTGACCGTTGAGAATGCCCGGCGAAAGGCAGCGGAGGCGGCGCGCCATCATCATCGTTCGCTGTGCATTGGTGCAGACACGCTCGTATATCTGGATGAAGAGCCGCTGGGCAAGCCTGCGGATTTTGAGGAGGCCCTGCAGATGCTTCAGCGCCTCTCGGGGAGGGGACACGAGGTGTGTACCGGGGTGTATTTATCCTGGGATGGCGGACGCCAGGGCAGGGGATTTCATGTGCTTTCCCGGGTTCTTTTCAAACCGCTGACTGATGAAGTGATCCGTCGCTACCACCAGCAGGTAAATCCGTTGGACAAGGCCGGGGCTTACGGCATCCAGGAATGCGGAGATCTGATCATCGCCGGTCATGAAGGCTCCTGGACCAACGTGATGGGCCTCCCCATGGAGCGTCTGGTGCAGGAGTTGCGCGACCCGAAAGCCATCATCCCTTCATCGGAATTTTCGTGACCACTAAGGCTGCTTTTCCTGAATCCGGAACTGAGTGGGCGTGAGCTTGGTCATCTTCTTGAAGTCCTTGCTGAAGAAGAACTGGTCACTGTAGCCCACTTGTCTCGCCACCTCCTTGATGGGGTCATCGCTTTCAATGAGCCGGTGCTTGGCCTGGTTGATCCTTTCCCGGCGTAGCCAGTCGATCGGGCTGGTGCCAATGCAGGATTTGAAGAGCCGGCTGAAGTGGCTTTCGCTCATGCCGGAGAGTGTTGCTAGATCGGCAACCCGGATGGCGGTGTGGAAATACAGCCGCATCTTTTCCAGCGCCTTCTGCACCGGCATGGGAAGCTCTGGCCGGATTTCATCGGTGTCAGAAAGGCGGGCTTCGAAGGCCAGTGCAATGATGGCCGTCACGGCTGCATTCACCAACGCGGCATCGCTGGGCCGCGTGGCAGTCATGTGATGAAAAATGCGCTCAAACTCCAGGACGGCAGCCCGGGTGTTGAAGTTCTTGATGACCGGCTGGGAACGGACTTCGAGAAGGTTGGAGACCCGGTCCAGTGGGCGCCCCTCAACCCGCACCCAGTACAGCTCCCAAGGTTCTTTGGAGATGGCTCCATAGGCGTGCGGATGATGGCAGTTCACCCACAGCAGTTCATCGGCCGCGATCTCGTGCCTTTTCCCAGCGATCTGCGCCCAGCCGCGGCCAGCAAGGCACAGGATGAACTCGTGACCTGGATAGGTTTCGCGTTGAATGCGATGTTCGTAGCCTGCGCGGAGGTACCCCGCCCGGACGACGGAATAAAACAAGTCTCGCTGCCAGTCAGCCGGCGTGGCATAAAGATTCTGGAAGAAAACCGTCTCCTGAAACAAGGTGCTCATGGCGGAATATGACATAAACGATTCTTGAAGCAGGTGTCGAGCATCAAAAAATGCAGGCGAGCTCAGGCTGGAAAACAAAAAAAGCCCACCGTGAGGATGGGCTTTTGAATTTGATTGATGGTGTGAAACCGAAAGGCGGTCAGATCGTGCGGCGCTTGCGCTTCACATGAAGCTGGGCCGTGCTGCGCTGGATCATGGCCATGACTGCAGCCACCTCTTCCTGCTGCTCGCCATGTTTCAGCGATTCGAGCGAATGCTTGGCTCGGGCGAGAGCTTCTTCGACGGCCTTCTCATCAATGTCATCAACTCCGATGGCCATGTCAGTCAGCACCCGAGCGTAGGCTCCGGTGATTTCGACAAGGCCTTCGCCCACGGCCATGTCGGTCGTTTTGCCAGATTTGGTGATGCGAAGCTCACCGCACTGAAGAGTCGTCACCAGCGGAGCGTGCGCAGGCAGGATGCCGATTTCACCTTCAACCCCAGGCAGGACAACAGTGTCCACCTCATCGGAGAAGATGCGGGCTTCGGGAGTGACGATTTCCAGTTTGAGTGGCATGAGCTAGGAAAGGGGAGTGTTTCAAGTTTCAGGTCTAAGATTTCAAGTTCGCCTGCGGCGCCTTGAGAAGCTTCAAACCCTCAACGTGGAACGGCGGGAACGCGGATTACTTCTTCGGCACGGTGTCGATGCCACCCTTCATGTAGAAGTTGGCTTCAGGAACGTCGTCGTGCTTGCCATCAAGGATCTCGGCGAAGCCTTTGACGGTGTCCTTCACGGAAACATACTGGCCTGGGGTGCCGGTGAAGATTTCGGCGACGTGGAAAGGCTGGCTGAGGAATCGCTGCAGCTTACGGGCGCGGTAAACGATGAGCTTGTCGTCGTCGGAGAGTTCGTCCATGCCCAGAATCGCAATGATGTCCTGAAGGTCCTTGTAGCGCTGAAGCACACGCTGGACGCCACGGGCCACGCGGTAATGCTCTTCACCGACGATTTCCGGGGCCAGAGCCTTGGAAACAGAGGCAAGAGGATCCACGGCGGGATAGATGCCGAGCTCCGCCAGGGAACGCTCAAGCACGACCGTGGAGTCAAGGTGAGCGAAGGTGTTGGCGGGGGCAGGGTCGGTAAGGTCATCGGCAGGCACATAAACAGCCTGGAAGGAGGTGATGGAACCGCTCTTGGTGGAGGTGATTCGCTCCTGCATCTGACCCATTTCAGCGGCGAGGGTCGGCTGGTAACCCACGGCAGAAGGCGTGCGGCCCAGGAGGGCGGACACTTCAGAACCAGCCTGGGAGAAACGGAAGACGTTGTCCACGAACAGAAGCACGTCCTGGTTCTTCTCGTCACGGAAGTATTCAGCCATCGAGAGGGCGGAGAGGGCGACGCGCAGACGGGCTCCTGGGGGCTCGTTCATCTGGCCATAAACCAGGGCCACCTTCGATCCAGGCTCGCTGATGTAGCCGCCCTGGGAATTGCGCACGATGTTATGCCCGTCTTTCTTCACCTTGATGACGTCAGACTCGATCATCTCATGGTAAAGGTCGTTACCTTCACGAGTACGCTCACCCACGCCAGCAAACACGGAATAACCACCGTGGCCCTTGGCGATGTTGTTGATGAGTTCCATGATGACCACGGTCTTGCCCACGCCGGCACCACCGAAGGCACCAACCTTGCCACCCTTGGTGAAGGGACAGATCAGGTCGATGACCTTGATGCCCGTTTCGAGGATCTGCGCGGAAGGATCCTGGTCCACGAGGGCAGGAGCCTTGCGGTGAATCGGATAGCGCTTCTCCGTCTTCGGGGAGGGCTGGTCGTCGATGGCGTCGCCGGTGACGTTGAAAATACGGCCGAGGACTTCCTCACCCACGGGCACGGTGATCGGAGCGCCGGTGTCGGTGACAGACATGCCGCGCTTCAGGCCTTCGGTGGAGGACATGGCCACGGAGCGGACCCAGCCGTCTCCGAGATGCTGCTGAACTTCGCAGACGAGCTTGGCGCTCTTGCCGCCCAAATCATAAGAGATTTCGAGGGAGTTGTAGATCTCGGGCAGTTTGCCGGTAGCGGAGAAATCCACGTCCACCACGGGACCGATGACTTGAACGATTGTGCCGATGTTGCTCATGGTTTGAAAAAGAAGGTCAAGATGGGTTCTGAAGTCTAAAGAAGGTCAAGAAGCCTATTCGAGGGCCATCTTGGCGGTGGTGATTTCGAGGAGTTCGTTGGTGATGGCAGCCTGACGCAGCTTGTTGTATTCGAGGCTGAGGTCCTTGAGCATCTGCTTGGCGTTGTCGGTGGCATTTTTCATGGCCACCATCCGGCTGGAGTGCTCGGAGGCGCGTGCTTCGAGGAGCATTTGGTAAAGCGTGCCATTCACATACTGTGGAAGCACGGTTTCAAACACCACGGCAGCTCCGGGTTCAAAGGTGTATTGAGGAAGCTCGGCCGCATTCACTTCCTTGGAAGTTTCGTCAAAACCACGCTTGCCGCC